>DASRWK010000125.1:0-3179 GCA_035776715.1 Microvirga sp. | reverse complement strand
CGGAAGGTTGCTCCTCAAGAGGGCTCTCCGGCACGGCAAGTCCCATCTCGGCGTTGCGCGCCAGATCGGCGCGGGCCTTCTCGGCGTCTGAGCGCGGATCGCGCGTCATGGAAGCCTCCTCGAATCCGTTGAAATCACTTGCAGGGTCAATGCGAGGGCTCACATGGGGTTCCCCTCTTGTTGTTCCGGATCAATGCCACCACCTTAGGCGCAGCGGACGCTTCTTGACGGAGGTCCGACATCGCAGGGCTGGCCTGTGCCTCCGAAGAGGGCGGGCGAGCCTGAGGAGGGATGACATCATGAATTTCGAGAAATACACCGAGCGTGCCCGGGGTTTCGTCCAGGCTGCGCAAAACCTGGCCATGCGCGAGGGGCACCCGCAGCTTTCCCCCGGCCATGTCCTGAAGGTTCTGCTAGACGATCCGGAAGGCCTGTGCGCCGGTCTCATCGACCGCGCCGGCGGGCGCTCGCGCGATGCCCACGCGGCCGTCGAGCAGTGGCTCGCCAAGCAGCCGAAGGTGTCGGGCTCCGCCGCGCAGCCGCAGGCGACGCGCGAGCTGATGCGCTTCTTCGACACCGCAGAGAAAGCCGCCGAGAAGGCGGGCGACTCGTATGTCACCGTCGAGCGGATGCTGCTGGCCCTGGCCGTCGAGAAGGACAGCGAGGCGGGCAGGATTCTGGCCCAGGCCGGCGTCACCGCGCAATCGCTCAACACCGCCATCAACGCGCTTCGCAAGGGCCGCACCGCCGACAACGCGACGGCCGAGAACGCCTATGACGCTCTCAAGAAATACGCGCGCGATCTCACCGAGGCGGCCCGCGAGGGCAAGCTCGACCCGGTCATCGGCCGCGACGAGGAGATCCGCCGCACGATCCAGGTTCTCTCGCGCCGCACCAAGAACAACCCGGTGCTCATCGGCGAGCCCGGCGTCGGCAAGACCGCCATCGTGGAAGGCCTGGCGCTGCGCATCGTCAACGGCGACGTGCCGGAATCCTTGAAGGACAAACAGCTGCTTGCCCTCGACATGGGTGCGCTGATCGCGGGCGCGAAATACCGCGGCGAGTTCGAGGAGCGCCTCAAGGGCGTGCTGCAGGAAGTCACCGCTGCCGAGGGCGGCATCATCCTGTTCATCGACGAGATGCACACCCTCGTCGGCGCGGGCAAGGCGGACGGCGCCATGGACGCCTCGAACCTTCTGAAGCCCGCGCTGGCGCGCGGCGAACTGCACTGCGTCGGCGCGACCACGCTCGACGAGTATCGCAAGCACGTGGAGAAGGACGCGGCGCTGGCGCGGCGCTTCCAGCCGGTCTTCGTCAGCGAGCCCACCGTGGAGGACACGGTGTCGATCCTGCGCGGCCTGAAGGAGAAGTACGAGCAGCATCACGGCGTACGCATCACGGACTCTGCGCTCGTCGCCGCGGCAACGCTCTCGAACCGCTACATCACCGACCGCTTCCTGCCGGACAAGGCGATCGACCTCGTGGACGAGGCCTCGTCCCGCCTGCGCATGCAGGTCGATTCGAAGCCGGAAGAGCTCGATAACATCGACCGCGAGATCGTGCGCCTCAAGATCGAGCAGGAAGCCCTGAAGAAGGAGACTGACGCCGCCTCCAAGGATCGCCTCGAGCGCCTCACGCGGGAGCTCGCGGAGCTGGAGGAGCAATCGGCTGCGATCACGGCGCGCTGGAAGGCCGAGAAGGACAAGCTCGGCACTGCGGCCGAGCTGAAGAAGAAGCTCGACGAGGCGCGCAATCAGCTCAGCCAGGCACAGCGCAACGGCGACTGGGCGAAGGCGGGCGAGCTCTCCTACGGGGTCATTCCTGGCCTGGAGAAGCAGCTCGCCGAGGTCGAAGCCAGAGCCGATGGCGGCGGCCTGATGGAAGAGGCGGTGACGCCCGATCACGTGGCGCAGGTCGTCTCCCGCTGGACCGGCGTGCCCGTCGACAAGATGCTGGAGGGCGAGCGCGAGAAGCTGCTGCACATGGAGCAGGATCTCAGCCGTCGCGTCGTCGGTCAGCGCGAGGCGGTGGAGGCGGTCTCGACCGCGGTGCGGCGCGCGCGCGCAGGCCTGCAGGATCCGAACCGGCCCATCGGCTCGTTCATGTTCCTGGGCCCCACCGGCGTCGGCAAGACCGAGCTCACCAAGGCTCTGGCGAATTTCCTGTTCGACGACGAGACTGCGCTCGTGCGCCTCGACATGTCGGAGTACATGGAGAAGCACTCGGTCGCCCGTCTCATCGGCGCGCCTCCCGGCTATGTGGGTTATGAGGAGGGCGGCGCTCTCACCGAAGCCGTCCGCCGCAGACCCTACCAGGTGGTGCTTTTCGATGAGATCGAGAAGGCGCATCCGGACGTGTTCAACGTGCTGCTGCAGGTGCTCGACGACGGACGCCTCACGGACGGCCAGGGTCGCACCGTGGACTTCCGCAACACGCTGATCATCATGACCTCGAACCTGGGCGCCGAATATCTGGTGAGCCAGCCCGAGGGGCAGGATACCGATGCGGTGCGCGATGAGGTCATGGGCGTGGTGCGCGCGCACTTCCGGCCCGAGTTCCTCAACCGCGTGGACGAGATCATCCTGTTCCACCGGCTGAAGCGCTCGGAGATGGGCGCCATCGTGGACATCCAGATCGCGCGTCTGCAGAAGCTGCTCGAGGATCGCAAGATCACCCTGCAGCTCGACGCGGAGGCCCGCGAGTGGCTTAGCCAGAAGGGCTACGACCCGGCCTACGGCGCACGGCCCCTGAAGCGTGTGATCCAGAAGCACGTGCAGGATCCGCTCGCGGAGGCCATCCTTGCCGGCGAGATCAAGGACGGCGAGACCGTGCCCGTGCATGCAGGCCCCATGGGCCTGACCATCGGCGACGCCACCGTGGCCAAGATCACCGAGCGTCCGCCAGAAGGCGTGCGGTTGAATTGAGCCGCGGGATTCGCAGCACACAAGAAAGGCCGGGTTGAACCCGGCCTTTCTTTTTGATGGATCGAAACTCTATTCCGCAGCCGCGCGGAACTCGTCCTCGTCGCGAGCAGGCGCTCTCGCTCCTTCACGGAGGAGCATGTCCTTGTCGATGCGCTCGGCCTTATCCTCGCGTAGCTCGCGCTTGGACCGGCGAAGCTGCTTGGCCGTCTTCTGCAGAGCCTGCCGGAACGCCGCATAGACATCCTTGTTCTTGGC
>DASRWK010000124.1:0-3408 GCA_035776715.1 Microvirga sp. | reverse complement strand
CCCAGGAGCATGCGATACTGTTTACTGGATGGCTTCCCGTTCACGCTCACCTGCCTAATGACCCCAAATACCAAAAACTCGTGATCGAAACCGATTCACAAGATCCACATCATTCAAAGCGCAACAATAACCATCGCGGATGAGTCGGCAACAAGGCGCTTACGGTCAGTGCATTTTAGCCGAGGGGTGGCGCAAAAAAGCGACACCTTTCGCGAACGATATTAAGGCTTTAGAAAGAAGGAGAAAAAGAAGGGGCTCAGAACGTGAAGCCCGGCTCCTGGACGAAGGGCGCAAGCACGGGAGCGGCCGCATCGAACAGGGCTCTCTCGCCGAAGGCATTGCCGGAGCGCACATAGAGCGTTGCCCGCGCCGCGCGCCCACGGCCCTTCACGCAAACCAGGCGACCACCCTCGGCCAGCTGCTGCAAAAGCGCATCCGGGCGCAGATCGACGGCGCCGTTGATGAGGATAACGTCATACGGGGCGCTCTCGGCATAGCCCTGATCGAGGGCACCCGTCACAACCTGGACACGAGCGGCGCCGGCGGCCGCGAGGCTCCTCCTCGCCTGGTCGGCGAGAGCCTCATCCGATTCCAGCGCCGTAACCTGGGCGCCGAGCTCATCGAGCACGGCGGAGGCATAGCCACGGCCCGCGGCCACATCCAGCGCCTTCTCGCCGGGCTCCACGCTCAGAGCCTGGATCATGCGGCCAAGGTTCATCGGAGAGAGCATGAAGCGGCGGGTCGGGCCGTCGCCAACCAGGATATCCTGGTCCATATAGGCAAGCTCTTCACGGCCGGGGAGAACGAACTTCTCGCGCGGAACGCTGCCCATCGCATCGAGCAGCGGAATGTCGTTCACATCGAAAGTGCGCAGCTGGCTGTCAACCATCATCCGGCGCGCTTGCGAGAAATCGACCATAAAGATTGCCTCAGAAATTCGACTTGGAGGCCTCGCCCGGAATCGAACCGGGGTGCAAGGATTTGCAGTCCTCTGCGTAACCACTCCGCCACGAGGCCATCCGGGGCGTACCGCGAACGCGGCGGGAGCCTCATAGCAAGCCCCCCTCCAAAGAGCAACAGCCCGTTTTGCAAGATCGCTGACGAAAGGGGCTTGCAACCGCCGGAACCCGTGTTATATGCCACGCACCGTCGCCGACGGGAACTGCTCCGGCAGCCCTGGCGAAGAGAGGCACCGCCTCTGAAGGTATGGCTTATTCCGGCGTGGCGCAGCGGTAGCGCAGCGGACTGTTAATCCGTTGGTCGTAGGTTCGAATCCTACCGCCGGAGCCAACTTTCCCAAACTTCCCTTACAATCAGGCGATCTTCCCCCGGTCCTTCGGAATTCTTCCTGAGGGAATCGTTCGCGTTGCGCCCCTTCATGGCCGGCAAGCGCCTCCTCGTGAGGCCGAGGAAAAGATGCCGCCACCGGCGTTCACGACCGATTCCCGCCGGCTCCGACCTGATGCCCCTGCTCTCTCGTGTTTCCAGGGATCGAAGGTTCGAACCTCGTGGAGGACATCCCTCAGAATTCGGTCCCCAGGAATCGGTCCTTCGCCAATGCTTGCCGCCGCGTGCGATTCAGCCCGATTCCGCCCGAGGCTGAGGGCATGTGTGAATGCGAGATCCGCCTCGGGCTCAGGATTTCGCTCGGGAGCACCACGGGACCGCCTGCGAGGCAGAAATATCTTCTCCAGGGGTTCGAACCTGCGCCCCCTGCCGGTCCCTCCCGATTTATCCACATTCACCCCGAGGGTTCACGTCCCTGCCCGGCGCACTCTCGGAATCACCCCGGCACGGAGCAGCTTGACCCGTCGTGCCGGTTGCCGTCAGCATCGGGCTTCCGGGCAGGAACTCGCCTGCACCCTCGTCCTACGGAATGATCATGACAGCCACCGACCTCCTGTTTCGCGACAATGCCTATGCCCGCTCCTGTACGGCGACCGTTCTCGACGTGACGCCCGAGGGTGGAATCATCCTCGACCGGACCGTGTTCTACGCTCAGGGAGGTGGCCAGCCGGGCGATGTCGGCATCCTCCTGCGCCCGGGCGGTGATCGGGTCGAGGTCACGAACACCGTTTACGGCCCGGACCGCCTGCGGATCCTTCATCTCGTCGGGTCGGATGCGGCCCACCGCTTTGCCCCCGGAGAAGAGGTCGAACTGCAGCTCGATTGGGAGCGCCGGTTCAGGCGAATGCGCGTCCACACCGCGCTCCATCTGCTCAGCGTCGTCCTGCCCTATCCGGTCACCGGCGGAGCCATCGGCGACGGCGACGGGCGGCTCGATTTCGACATTCCCGACGCGGGCCTCGACAAGGCCGAGCTGACCGACAGGTTGAACACACTGATCGCGCGCGACGCCCCCGTCACCGAACGCTGGATCACGGATGAAGAGCTCGATGCCAATCCGGGCCTCGTAAAGACGATGTCGGTGAAGCCGCCGCGCGGATCCGGCCGGGTGCGCCTGGTGGAGATCGAGGGCATCGACCTGCAACCCTGCGGCGGCACCCATGTGCGCCGCACGGGCGAAATCGGCCGCGCCAGCGTCACCGACATCGAGAAGAAGGGCAAGCAGAACCGCCGCGTCCGCCTGTCCCTCGTCGATTGAAACGCTATTTGGACGTCCATACGATCGCCAGGAGCATTCCCATGTCCCAACCCTTCGTTTCCCCCGAGCGATTGCAGGAACATCTCGACGATCCGAATGTCGTGATTCTCGACGGTTCCTGGTATCTGCCGGCCCTGAACAGGGACCCGCGGGCCGAGTTTCTGGCGGGCCACATCCCCGGGGCTTTGCGCTTCGACATCGAAGCGGTCAAAGATACGTCATCGCCCCTGCCTCACATGCTGCCCTCCCCTCCGGAATTCGCAAAAGCGGCGGGAAAACTCGGGATCAGCGAAGACATGACCATCGTCGTCTATGACGGCGTCGGCCTGTATTCCGCTGCCCGCGTGCGCTGGATGTTCCAAGTCTTCGGAGCGCCCCGGGTCTTTATTCTGGAGGGGGGCTTTCCAGCCTGGAAGGCGGAAGGCCGCCCTGTCGAGACAGGACCGGAGAAGCCCCGCCCTCATCGCACTTTCACGCCCTCGTTCAATGCGGCGGCCGTTGCGACCGCCGCCATCGTTCACGACGCGATCCTGTCGAACTCCGCTCAGGTGGTTGATGCGCGCGCCGCCGATCGGTTCAGAGGGGAAGCCCCCGAACCGCGGCCGGGCCTCCGGGCAGGACACATTCCCGGAAGCCTCAATCTTCCCTGGGGCGAGATCGTGGAGAACGGCCGTCTCAAGGACAAGTCCAGTCTCAAGCGGGCGATCGAGGAGGCGGGGCTGGATCTCGATCGACCCGTCATTGCCAGTTGCGGCTCCGGCGTTTCGGCTGCCGTCCTGTCGGTCGCCTTCGAAACCCTGGGG
>DASRWK010000123.1:0-5171 GCA_035776715.1 Microvirga sp. | reverse complement strand
ACCATGACCGCCAGATGCGCGCTCCACCGGCCCGCCAGGGCCTTGTGGAAGATGGGACCGAGCTCGGAATCCTGCAGAACCCGGTCGTAGAATGTGATCACGAGCTCGCGGATCGTCTCCTCCGTCACGCCTTCAGCGGGCGTGACGATGGGGATGCGGCCAGCCGCGCCAGGGTGAGCCAAAGCGGATCTCTCCTCTCCGATGGAAAGGGGACGGGAGCACATGCCCCGCCCCGGCCAAACGGCCCCAATCGAGCATCAGCTCGAGCCGGGTCGCGTGAGGACGCGACCCGGCTTGTGTCTCAGTTATGATTGTGGGCGTTTTGCGGCCCGTGTGGATACTCCACATTGCTGGTGTGGGTGCTCATCTCAGTCGGCCGCCCCACCCGCTCGCCGCTGTAGAACACCCCGTGCAACCCCCAGTATCCGCTGACGAACATCACGAGAGCGACGGCGAGACTGGCGGGCACCGAGGCCAGGCTGCCGAAGCGCGGCAAAGCGGCAGGATTCTTCACGGTAGGCGTCTTCGCCTCACGGCAGGGGTCGGCCGCCACCAGGAAGAGGGACGCCATGATCATGGCATGGCCGATGAGGTCGATGCGTCCGAATGGATAGACTGCGGTGAAGAAGATCAGCAGCAGCGACACGGCGGACAGGCGGCGCCTATGCCGAGGGCGGCGAGACCTGCCGCGGCCCGGTCGAAGGAGAACCGGTTTCTTGTTCTCGGCTCACGTGGCGCGGAGCCGTTCGCGGCAATCGCGGTGTGCATGATATCCTCTTCACGCGGATGTTTGGGCTTTCGGGTCGCGAGGGAGGTACACCCGCATGGCGCCGCGGGATATTCAGATCGAGTGTTTAAGGGATTCGCCTGTACTGCCGAGGACATGGCCATTAGCGTGGCCTTGTGGGCAGGCCGGATCGGCTGCCCGTTGGGATCGTTCCTCCACCTCGAGCGTTGAGCCTTCAAAGCACCCTCATACCTTCATGCAGCTCCACCACCGCCATTCCTGGGATCTCTCCCCTTCCGAGGCCATCGCTCTTCAGCAGGAACTGAGGCAGGAAGTCGTGTCCGACCGTCCCATCGATCTCGACAGGGTCAGGCTCGTGGCCGGTGTCGACGTGAGCGTGAAGAACGAGCAGTCGCAGGCCGCCATCGTGGTGGTGACGTTTCCGGACTTCCTGCCGGTGGAGACCGTTCTCGCGCGGCGCCCGACGCCGTTTCCCTATGTGCCCGGCCTGTTGAGCTTCCGAGAAGGCCCGGTTCTTGAGGAGGCGTTCGAGAAACTCCGGACCGAGCCGGACGCGTTCCTGTTCGACGGCATGGGCATCGCCCATCCCCGCCGTATCGGCATCGCCAGCCATATGGGCCTGTGGTTGCAGCGACCCACCATCGGCTGCGGCAAGACCCTGCTCTGCGGGCGCTACAAGGATCTCGGGGAGGAGAAGGGGTCCGCCGCGCCCCTCGTCGACAGGAAGGAAACCATCGGCGTGGCCCTGCGCACCCGCACGGCCAAGAACCCGATGTTCATCTCCCCCGGACACTTGGCCGACATTCCGACGGCGGCGGAACTCGTGCTGCGCTGTTCTCCAAAGTATCGCTTGCCGGAACCGATCCGCCTGGCGCACAACGCAGCCGGACAGTTCAGCCCCCTCCCGGCCTGAGCTTAAGCGAAGCGCTTAGAACCGCACAGATCGAGCCATGCCCCGTTACGCTTTCGAAGACTTCACGCCCGGCTTCACGCAGATGCTCGGCCCCTTCCCCGTCACGAAGGAAGCGCTGCTCGCCTTCGCCCAGGAATACGACGCGCAGCCCTTCCACGTGGACGAGATCGCCGCCAAGGACAGCTTCATCGGCACGCTCATCGCCTCAGGCTGGCACACCTGCTCCATCAACATGCGCCTGTTCGCGGACGGCTTGCTCCTCGATTCCACCTCCTTGGGCGCTCCCGGCATCGAAGAAGTAAAATGGCTCAAGCCGGTGAGGCCCGGCGATACGCTCCGTTCCCGCCTGACGGTTCTCGAGACCCGTCCCTCGAAGAGCCGACCCTCCGTCGGCCTCGTGCGCCTCGGGTTCGAGATGCTGAACCAAGCCGATGAGACCGTGTTGGCTCAGAAGAACTGGGTCATGTTCAGCCGTCGCGACGCCGAGCCCGTCAAGGGCTCAGGCCCGAGCGTTCTTGCCGCCGCCGCCTCGGCCATGCCTGACCACACCCCGGAGCGGGAGCTTCCCCACATCTCGGCCAATCCCTATTTCGAGGATCTCGTGATCGGCGAGGCGGAGGAGCTTGGCTCCTACACCTTCGAGGCCGACGACATCATTCGCTTTGCCAGGCAGTTCGATCCGCAGCGTTTCCACGTGGATGCGGAGGCCGCCAAGGACAGCCTGTTCGGCGCGCTCTGCGCCTCCGGCTGGCACACGGCGAGCATCTGGATGAAGCTGATGGTGGCTTATCGCAGCCGAATCCGCGCGAGTGCGCTGGCCCATGGCGCGCGCCCGGCGAGGCTCGGCCCCTCCCCCGGCTTCACGGATCTGAAGTGGCTGAAGCCGGTCTATGCGGGCGATACCCTCACCTATCGCTCGACCGTGACGGGCAAGCGCGTTTCGAACTCGCGCCCCGGCTGGGGCTTGGTGTTCCACCACAACAGCGCCACGAACCAGCACGGAGAGGAGGTCTTCTCCTTCGAAGGCATGGTGTTCTGGGAGCGGCGGCCCTAACCGGTCCCTGATGCCTGCGCTCGCGTTTTCGTCTCCTCGTCGAGCAGAGCGCGGATTTCCGCGAGCAACGGATGGGCCGAGGTCTGCCTCTGCCCATAGCCGAGATTGAACGCGTAATCGAATCGGCTGGGTTCTTGCCCTGATTGTGCTGGAGGATCGTCTCCAGCTTGTCGAGACCTTTGGCGAGGACCGCCTCCGGCGAAGCGGCCGCCTCATATTCTTCCCACAGGGACAGAATTTCCGCGCGTTTTGCCGGATCGAGCGATCTGGTGAGCACCGCCAGATCCGCCCTTTCCCGGACGGATTTGCCGGAGTCTTCCGTCTGCATGACGGCGGGAATGTCTCCACTCAGGGCTTCGCCGAGATCGTGGACGATGCAGAGCTTGATGAGCCGCAAGGCATCGATATCCCCGAACTCGTCGGCGAACACGAGGGCCATCAGGCACAGCCGCCAGGTATGCTCCGCCACGCTCTCGGGGCGGCCGACGGAGGTAAAGCCACTGCGCAGGGTACTCTTGAGCCTCTCAGCCTCACGCAGGAACTCCAGTGCCCCCGGCAGGCGGTCGCTCGGCATCGCCGATGCTCCTCTAATGTCCCTCGAAACTCACGAGGCTGCGAACCTCCACGCCCAGATCGCGCAGCTTTTGTGCGCCGCCGAGATCGGGCAGGTCGATGATGAAGCAGGCCGCCACGATCTTCGCGCCCATCTGGCGCAAGAGTTGCGTCGCGGCCACCGCCGTACCGCCGGTGGCGATGAGATCGTCCACGAGAATCACCCGCTCATCCTGGCCGATGGCATCCGTGTGGATCTCCATTTCGTCCACGCCGTATTCGAGCGAATAGGCGATGCGCACCGTCTCGTGAGGCAGCTTGCCCTTCTTGCGGATCGGCACGAAGCCGGACGAGAGCTGATGAGCGATGGCGCCGCCGAGGATGAACCCGCGCGCCTCGATCCCCGCCACCTTGTCCACCCGCCCGCCAGCAAAGGGATGGACCAGCTCGTCCACCGCGCGGCGGAAGGCCCGCGCATCGCCGAGCAGTGTCGTGATGTCGCGAAACACGATCCCAGGCTTCGGGTAATCCGGAATTGAGCGGATCGCGGCTTTCAGATCGGTGAGGAGATGCTGGTCCATCTTTGAGCCTGCCATAAGTGCACGAAATTGCGGTTGTCAGAGGAGCTTTGCAATGGCCGAACAACCCTCTCGAACCGTTCTGACCAACATCGACATCCCCTTTGGAAGCCTTGTGCTGCTCTTCGTCAAGGCTTCCCTTGCTGTGATTCCTGCCGCCATCATCGTCAGCATTGTTCTGGCCTTCATCAGCTGGATCCTCGGAGCGGTCTAAAGCCTTGGCCGCGTGGGCTGGATGCTACGCTAGATCTCCGGCGTCTTCAGAACCCTGCCAGCAACGGCGTCGAGCTTACTCAGGAGATCCGGGTCGCGCGCCGATGGGTCCGTCATGATGGCTCCATCAAGCGCCTGGTCGGAGCCCACGGGGCACGGCTCGTGCTCGGCCGGGAAGTCGCGGGCAATGCGGGCGATCAGGCGCGCCACCTTCCCGGCGTTCTGCCGGGCGACCGCGACGACGGAGGCCACGTCCACGCTGTCGTGCTCGGGATGCCAGCCATCGTAGTCGGTGACCATGGCGATGGTGGCATAAGTGATCTCGGCTTCTCGCGCGAGCTTGGCCTCGGGCATCGCCGTCATGCCGATCACGTCGTACCCGAGTTCCTTGTAGGTGACGGACTCGGCATAGGTCGAGAATTGCGGCCCCTCGATGCACACGAGGGTGCCGCCGGTTGCGTGCGGGATGCCCTCCTCCGCCGCCGCGCGGGCGATCCGCTGCCGCAGCAGGGGACCGACAGGATGAGCCATCGGCACATGGGCCACGCAGCCCTCGCCGAAGAAGGAGCTTTCGCGCCGGTGCGTGCGGTCGACATATTGATCCACCAGGACGAAGAAACCGGGAGCGTACTCCTGCCGGAAGGAGCCGCAGGCGGAGACGGAAATCAGGTCCGTCACCCCCGCCCGCTTCATCACGTCGATGTTGGCGCGATAATTGATGTCGGAAGGCGAGAGCCGGTGGCCTCGGCCGTGGCGAGGAAGGAAGACCACGTGGGTTGTCCCGATCCGTCCCATGCGCAGAACGTCCGAGGGCGCGCCCCAGGGAGAGGCGATATGCACGTCCCGCACGTCCTCGACCCCCGGCAGGTCATAGACCCCCGACCCTCCGATGATCCCCAGAACCGCCTTCGTCACGCTTCCCCCGCTCTTCTTCCGCTTGCGTCGAGAAAGAAACCATAGCGGTTGTCGGGCGGGAATCCCAAGAGCCCTTCGGGCTGTTTCCACTCACAGGAAGCCAGTTCTCTTCTTGGCTTGCCGCATTCTCTCAACGGCGAACCAGGTCCACTTCCCCGAAGAATGCTCTAGCGGAGCGGGAACGAGAAGATCTCGTCC
>DASRWK010000122.1:0-4308 GCA_035776715.1 Microvirga sp. | reverse complement strand
TACTTCAAGCCGTTGGCGATAGAGCTCGCCTGGAACCTGATCACCAAGGAGTTCGGCCTCCCGAAAAACAGGCTCCTCGTCACCGTGTTCCACACGGACGACGAGGCGGCGGAGCTATGGAGCAGGATCGCCGGCCTGCCGGAGGGGCAGATCATCCGCATCGCGACCTCGGACAACTTCTGGCAGATGGGCGATACCGGCCCCTGCGGTCCGTGCTCGGAGATCTTCATCGACCAGGGCGACAAGCTCTGGGGCGGCCCTCCCGGCAGCCCTGAGGAGGACGGCGACCGGTTCCTCGAGTTCTGGAACCTCGTGTTCATGCAATACGAGCAGATCGAGCCCGGCAACCGCATCGGCCTGCCCAAGCCCTCCATCGACACCGGCATGGGCCTGGAGCGCATCTCGGCGATCCTGCAGGGCGTGTACTCGAACTACGACACGGACCTGTTCCGCACCCTGATCGAAGCGGTGGCCCATGCCACCGGCGTCGCGCCCGAAGGCGACCGCAAGGCGTCTCATCGCGTGATCGCGGACCACCTGCGTACCTCATGCTTCCTCGTGGCCGACGGCGTGCTGCCCTCGAACGAGGGACGCGGCTACGTGCTCCGCCGCATCATGCGCCGCGCCATGCGTCATGCGCAGCTCCTCGGCGCCAAGGAACCGCTCATGTACCGTCTCGTGCCCGTTCTCGTGCGCGAGATGGGGCAGGCGTACCCTGAGCTGATCCGGGCCGAGGCGCTCATCACCGAGACGTTGAAGCTGGAGGAAACCCGCTTCCGCAAGACCCTGGAGCGCGGGCTCACGATCCTCGACGAGGAAAGCCGCAGCCTGACCAAGGGCCAGAACCTCTCGGGCGAGACGGCCTTCACCCTCTACGACACCTACGGCTTCCCGCTCGACCTGACGCAGGATGCCCTCAAGCCTCGCGGCATCGGGGTCGATACGGATGCCTTCAACGCCGCCATGGAGCGCCAGCGGGAGAAGGCCCGCGCGGCCTGGTCCGGTTCCGGCGAGGCGGCGACGGAGACCGTGTGGTTCTCCGTGAAGGAGCGCACGGGCGCCACGGAGTTCTTGGGCTACGACACGGAGAATGCCGAGGGCGTCGTCCTGGCTCTGCTCAAGGACGGCCAGGAAGTTCAGGAACTGAAGGCGGGCGAGACTGGCCTCGTGGTTCTCAACCAGACGCCGTTCTATGGCGAGTCCGGCGGTCAGGTCGGTGACACCGGCGTGATGCAGGGTGAGGGCGCGCGCGTCTTCGTCACCAATACCGAGAAGAAGCTCGGTGATCTCTTCGTGCATCATGTCACGGTGGAGCGCGGCACCCTGAAGCCCAATCAGTCCCTCGAGCTGATCGTGGATCACGAGCGCCGCTCGGCCGTGCGCGCGAATCATTCCGCGACGCACCTCCTGCACGAGGCGCTGCGCCAGGTGCTGGGCGATCATGTGGCCCAGAAGGGCTCGCTGGTGGCGCCCGATCGTCTGCGCTTCGACTTCAGCCATCCCAAGCCCATCGAGGATGCGGAGCTCAAGCACGTCGAGGAAATCGCCAACCGGGTGCTGCTCCAGAACGAGCCGGTCGTCACCAAGCTCATGGCCGTCGACGAGGCCATCGAATCCGGCGCGCGCGCGCTCTTCGGCGAGAAGTACGGCGACGAGGTTCGCGTGGTCTCCATGGGCAAGGGCGGCAGCGCCAAGGCCTTCTCGGTCGAGCTCTGCGGCGGCACGCATGTGAACCGCACGGGCGAAATCGGTCTCGTCACCATCGTGTCCGAGAGTGCGGTCGCCGCGGGCGTGCGCCGTCTCGAGGCGATGACGGGCGATGCTGCCCGCCGTTATCTCGCGGGCGATAGCCGCAAGCTGCACGAGGTGGCAAACCTCCTGAAGACGCCCGTGGACGAGGTGTCCGCGCGCCTCGCGGCCCTTCTGGAAGAGCGCCGCAAGCTGGAGCGCGATCTGGCGGAAGCCCGCCGCAAGCTCGCCATGGGCGGCGGCGGCGCGGGCGGCGATCCGATCCGAGAGGTCAACGGCACCAAGCTCATGGCGCGCGCCGTCACCGGCGTCGAGATGAAGGATCTCAAGAGCCTCGCGGACGAGGGCAAGAAGCGCCTCGGCTCCGGCATCGTGGCCATCGTAGGCGTGGCCGAGGACGGCAAGGCGGGCATCGTGGTCGCGGTCACCGAGGACCTGACGGAGAAGTACGACGCGGTCTCGCTCGTGCGCATCGGCTCCGAGAAGCTCGGCGGCAAGGGCGGCGGCGGACGCCGCGACATGGCCCAGGCCGGCGGCCCCGACGGGGCCCAGGCCGAAGCCGCCCTCTCGGCCATCGAGGCGGCGCTGGCGGCGGCTTGAGGCCGCCCTTACGGCACGCTGCTCCCGCTTCCACCTCGTCATCCCCGGCCTTGTGCCGGGGATCCGCGCCTCGGACCCGCTGCGGTTCTCAAGACGTGGATGGCCGGGGCAAGCCCGGCCATGACGGCGAAGATGCAACTCCTCAATCGTGAACGGGATAGGCCTCTTTCGCCAAATCCTTAGCCGCCAACAGGTGAATCTACTTTGGGGAACCAAAGCAGAATGGCTTCCTCAAGCGTTGCCTGACTACCACCCGGGGTTAGGATACGCCCATTCTCATCGACGGTGCTGATATTGAAGCCATCTTCAACATCGTCGTAATAGAGGATTCCGTTCTGTTTCTGGGCGACAACAAATACATGCTCGTCGCCCATTTCCTCAGAGCGCTTGATGCTCGCACGCCAAAATGGCCGTAGATAGGGCTCGATTAACCTTCGCGCTTGAGCGTCAAGTTGGGCGTACTGAGATTTAAACAGCTCTGAGAATTCTTCTTCCGAAATTGGCTTCCACGACGTCATGAATGACCTTTTGGGTTTGTGCGGCCCGATGCCCCTTCAATCGTGATCGGGATGCTGGCGCGAGGCCATCTTCGCCAGCTCCTCCGGCGAGGCGTAATCCTCCGTCCGCTGGCCGGGCAGCGTGTGCAGGATCTCGAAGGCCGGGACCTTGCTCTCGATGCCGTACTGGATTTCCGGCGTCACCCGGCCGGGCTCGTCGAGGCTGCCGATGGAGACGCTGATGCGGTCGTTCTCCAGGTAGGAATAGGTCAGCGGCGTGCCGCAATCCCGGCAGAACCCGCGCTCCGCGGCCTCCGAACTCCTGAAGATGCCGGGCTGCCCCTTCGTCCAGACCAGATCCTTGCGCGGGACGCCGGTCAGGGCCGAAAAGTAATTGCCGAAGGCCTTCTGGCACATGCGGCAATGACAGATGCTGGCACCGGTCGGCTCGGACATCAGCGCATAGCGCACCGCGCCGCACTGGCAGCCGCCGGTCAAGGTGGGATTCGAGTCTGGCATGATCTCAGTCTCCTTCTGGGCTCAAGAAGGTGGTGTTCAGGTATCCTCAGCTGACGCAACCCACGATCCACCCGATTTCTCATCGGGATCCGTTGGCGAGCCATTCGTGGTTCGCCTACTCGATAATCTTATTTGAGCAACGGCTGGAGGAACATCACTTCCGATCGTCGTGGGTGAGAAAGGCGAGGCCCTCAGAGGTTCCGAAACTCAGCATTGTGGGACGGTCTGGTGGACAGTATATGTTATAACTATATATCGACGTGAGGGCTTTGAAATGTTCAGGACGGCGCAAGAGATCGAGGAATACCTTCTGAATAAGGGTCTATCGCCGGAAACCGCACACTTGGTTGCCAAGCGTGCGAGACTTGCAGTTGCTATCACTTCGGAAGCCGTCGACCGCGAGGAGGAGATCCCCCTAGGCGCAACTAAGATAGGCGGTTACCCAGATCTTCCGCCTAGTATGGCTTGGCCTATCCGCCCGCCATATCCCAAAGGGGAAGAAGTTCGGGAAGAGCATCTCAAGACAGCCGAGAACATTCTAAAGATCGGTTGGATGTCTGAGGAGGAGCGTCAAAATCACCGTTCTGAGGCGCTTGAATTGGCCGATGATGCAATGTGCGAAGCGCCCCTTGGCTTTATTGCACAGATTGACCTGGCTGCGGTTGCAGCTGTCGCCGATCTGGGCGCTGATTTCCCAAAGGAGGGTCGCATTCTTCTCTTCTATGACGTTAAGCAGCAGCCCTGGGGCTTCAGATTGGGGGATGAAGTCGGAGCCCGTCTGATTTTCGACGAGACACCGGTTTCGGCACTCATGCGCAAGTCTGCTCCAGAGGATATAGCCGAAACGCGAATGGATCCCTTGCGCTGCAATTTGGCCGCCGCTCTCATTTGCGAGAGTCCTTATTCGCGGACCTTTGATGACTTCGAGGACGATGACAGAGAT
>DASRWK010000121.1:0-3332 GCA_035776715.1 Microvirga sp. | reverse complement strand
GTATTCGGAAGAAATGCGCAGAACCCCGGCCCAGGACTGAGTAAAAGATTAGTCTAACCGGTGCTAAGGGCATGCCCGTAGCGCTAGAAAATACTCAAGAATACTTCTTACTCCGTCAGGCCCAGAAAGCCTAGGATGCTCCTATCGTAGGGCGTGCAAACTCATCAATTTGCTATTTAGTTGCCTTCACAAGCTTCGCTCTAAACAGATGGCGAGCTTGCGCCAGGAGTTAGCGAGATGAGTTTGAAAGAAAGATCCTTTGTTGTTTCGGATCTCCGTGACCGCCCTGAGTTCTCCAAGGATGTGGCAGATCGCGTTTGGCGGGCGTGGTGGCAGGAAAAAGGTTATCCGCTCGATTACATCGCTGGTCGTGTCGCCGAGAACCTAGAGGCTGAGGCGATCCCCTTCGCTGTGGTGGCTCATGACGGGGAGCAGTTTCTCGGCACAGCCTCAGTTATTCCATCGGATCTTGAGGAGCGTCCCGAATATACCCCTTGGGTCGCTGCTGTTTGGGTTGATCCAGAGCACAGACGGCGGGGTGTTGGGGCGGCTCTTGTCCAAGAAGCCGCACGAGCAGCATTCAACTGCGGACCTGAGCTCGTCTATCTCTGCGCTTTGCCAGAGAAGCGGTCCTTCTACGAGAACCTGGGGTGGCAGCGGCTTGAGGAGAATGTGGGGGAAGGTGGCCTTACCGTGCTGACGCTCTCACGCAACCCATAGGAATGGTCAGTGAGACGAGCTGTAAGGACGTTTTCGCGGAACGGGGCTTATGGAACAGGGTCGAGCGGGTGGGTAGCCCCCTATCGCGAGGAACATCCGGTTCGGTGGACATCCCGAGACATCCTGTAAGCTTCACGATAACTTGCGTGCGCCCCTAGGCGATCAGAGGGAAGAGGACGATGTCACGAGGTCTGGCCTGGACGGCCGCATTCCTGTTTCACGCCATCGCCGGTGCCGCTGACGCTGCACCGCCGGAGCACGGGGTCGCTGTTCGCTCCGTCACCGCATCGGCCCCCGCTCGGGGCCAATCCATTGAGGTGACCGTCTGGTATCCCACCGATGCGAAAGGCTCGTCCGAGATGATCGGCGAGAGCAGGATCTTCAGGGGAACCCCAGCATTGAGGGATGCCCCTCCAGCGGAAGGGCATTTTCCCGTCGTCGTGATGGCGCATGGCGGCTTCCGGGCCGCTCCGTACCAGGAGGCCTGGCTCGCAGCCTCCCTGGCCACCCGCGGCTACGTCATCGCCGTCGCGCGACCTCCCGTCCTCGGCCCGAAGGACGCCCGGAAAGCCATCCAGGAACTCTGGCTGCGTCCTGCCGACCTCTCGGCGGCCCTCACGGCCATCGAGAATGACCCGGACCTCTCCCCAAGAATCATGGTCGGGAAGGCGGCTGCCGTCGGCTTCTTCCTCGGCGCCACGTCCGCATTGGCCCTCGCCGGGGTCCGTTTCGAGCCGGACCGCTATGCGCGCTCATGTGACCAGCCCGAGACGTCCATCGACTGCGCCTGGTTCGCCCGTGGCGGCATCGACCTGAAGAGGACGGATGCCGCGATGCTCAGCCGCTCCCATCAGGACGAGCGGATCAAGGCGGCCGTTGCCGTCGACCCGGAACTGAGCACGAGCTTTGCTCCCGAGAGCTTGGTGGGGATCAGGGTACCTATCGACGTCATCAATCTCGGCTCTCCCGGCACGATCCCCCCTGCCCTTGACGCATCAGGGCTCAGGTCATTTGTCCCCACCTCCCGCTATGCCACCATCCCCGGCGCGACGAGCTTCAGCGCGTTTAACCCATGCACGCCGGACGGGCCCGCCCTGCTGCGGGACGACGTAGACGACGATGCGATCTGCCGTGACGGCAATCGCCCTCGCGAGGAGATTCACCGCGAGATTGCGGAGAGAATCGCCGATGCCCTTCACCGGAGCCTGTCGGCGCTGCCATGACGCGGGAGGGCGATCCCACCAATCGGTCCGCCTACCAGCGAACCGTGATCGTCGGGAACAGCGGGTCCGGCAAGAGCTGGCTGGCCGTCCGTCTCGCGCAAGTCATCAATGGCGCCGCGATCGATCTCGATGCCGTCCACTGGGAACCGGGCGGCTACGGCAGACGGCGGGATGCCGAAACCGCAAGGACCATGGTGCGGGAGGCTGCCGCCGGCGAGCGGTGGGTGATCGAGGGCGTCTACGGGTGGCTCGCCCAGGAGGCCCTGCTCCGGGCCACCGCCCTGATCTGGCTCGACTTGCCGGAAGCCGAGTGCATCGCCAACCTCCGCCGCCGCGGCCTGCGCGGAGGCGGAGACGAGGAGTCCTTTGCCGCGTTGATCGCCTGGGCGGGCGAGTACCGCATGCGGGAGAACGCGAACTCCTTCAAGGGACATGGGATGCTGTTTGGCGCCTTCGCCAGAGCAAGACTCAGGCTCGTGTCACGCGAGGAGATCGCGGATTTCCTTGCCTCGGCCTCTTGATCCCTGATCGTCATACCGACCTCATTGCTGCGAGTTTCGTAGGCCGCTGGCGTTAGAGTCGTTGACACAAGCGACGGCTAGCCTGGTCACTCCTGAGGCGGATCGTAGGACAGCGCCCAATCGGCTGCCGCGTACCAGCATCGCGACGGATCGACGGGCCTCTTCCACACGAGTGTCTTCACGAATTCCGCCCCACCGCTGTCGAACGCGGCGGCAAGCCGCTCCCTTTCCTCCTCGGTGAGTGCAAGCTGGCCCTCCGCGCAGACGAAGCTCGCCGGGCTGACGACCCTGACTGGATTCTCGGATCCGTTCTTCTCCACGAGCAGGACGCCGCCGCGCACGGTATGCCGCGGTCCTCCGGGCGATCGCGGCCGCCCCGCGACACCGATGGGAAACACCAGGTGACCCTTCGGGCGCAGGCGCTCGATCCACGGATCGGCCGGCCGTTCGGCGGCGAAGTTCACGTAGACACCGTCGACAGCGCTGCGCGGCCAGGCGGCGCCATCGCCCTGGACCACATCGACGTTCGGCCACGGCGCGAGATTGGCCTGCGCCTGTTCGGCGAGTGCCGGATCGTACTCGACCGCGATCACTTTGCCTGAGGGACCGACCAATTCGGCCAGGATGGCGCTGTAGTAGCCCGTGCCGGCGCCGATATGCGCCATCGTACTCCCCACGGCCGGATCGAGCGCGTGCATCATCCGCGCATGCAGGGAGGGGCTGCCGTTGTTCACGCCTCGCTCCTGCTTCAGGGCGACCAGCACGTCCTGGTAGGCGTAGACGGGATCATTGGAGGGCAATGCCACATATCCGCTCGGACCATGCCGGACGTGCCAGGGTTCGGGGCCGAGGAAGCGTTCACGGGGAA
>DASRWK010000120.1:0-1947 GCA_035776715.1 Microvirga sp. | reverse complement strand
CTTTCGTGATCTGAAATCGGTTGGCACCATGAGGCGGTTTTCCATGTCTTCGACAAGCGAGAAGCGTCGGATCGGCAGCCTGCGCTTGAGATGGCTGCTTGCGGCGATCCTCGTCTGGCCGATCGGCCATGCTCATGCCATCGAAGGAGGCACTCTCGCGCGGGCCAATGATCAACTCGCCCGCGCGACGGTCGCAATCGGCACATTCGCTCAGCCGGACGGCTCTCTCCGGCTGAGCCGCTGCTCCGGGGCGCTCATCGCCCCCGATCTCGTGCTGACGGCCGCGCACTGCATCAGAGACAACCCTGTCGGGGCGGTGGTTCATCTCTATCAGGGGAGCAGGCGGCTTCCGTCGGCTCACCGGGTCGTCGCTGCGGCCCGCCATGCCCTTGGGCCGGGACGCCTCGCCTCCCGCAACCTGACGAACGTACTCGACGAAATCTCCTTCGACATCGCCGTCCTGCGTCTGGAGGCCCCTGTCAGGGGCCGAACCCCTCTCCGCCTCGCCCATGGGCTGCAACGGCTTCCGCCCACCCTGCGGCTGGCGGGAGCCGGCCTCTCCGGGCGGACGGCCGGAACCCTGAGGACCGCCTCCTTGAGACCCCTCGCGGTCTCGGAGACGGGACTGATCATTGCACGAACGGTCGGCGCGCGCGTGTGCATCGGCGACTCGGGCGGTCCTGTCGTCATCCCGAGCAGGCGGGGTCCCCTGCTCTGGGGCGTGGCGAGCGCCGTCATCACGCCCCGGGCCCCATGCGGCGACATCCTCATGATCGCCCCCGCCGCGAGTGCCCGCCCTCAGGTGTGAGCGACATCGTGGTCACCCGGGCGCCGAGCTTTCGGACGCACGAGCCCGGCACCGAACGACATCAGTGAGTGATCGTAACCTTCACGTCCCCTGTCCGGCGCAGGACATGGGTCGCCACTTCGCTTCCGGCCCGTCGCACGACGAAATCGACCGTATCGCCACTGACTGCAAGATTCCGGAGGGTGATCTCGTCCAGGAAGACCGGAAGCACCGGCCGGTCGAGCCTGATTTCCTTGGCGAGCGGATCGAAGCCGAGGCCGAGGCAGGCCTGAATCATGCTCAACGGGGTTGCGGCCGCCCAGGCCTGAGGAGCGCAGGCGACCGGATAGAATGTCGGTCCCTCGCTGCGTCGCCGCGGAAAGCCGCAGAACAGCTCGGGCAGACGCCGGAGATCGATATAGATCGAAGCATGGAACAGGCCGTCGAAAATCCGTGCTGCATCCCGCTTGAATCCGTAGCGGGCGAGCCCCAGGGCAATCAGGGCATTGTCATGGGGCCAGACGGAGCCGTTGTGATAGGACATCGGGTTATACCGCCCCTCGGTCGAGGCTATGGTTCTCACGCCCCAACCCGAGAACGAGGATCGATCCATCAGGGTCTCCGCAAGCCGGGCGGCGCGATCCGGCGCGGCGAGGCCCGTGAAGAGCGCATGGCCTGCATTCGAGGACCTGACCCGACACACCCGCTTGCCTCCGTCGAGCGCAAGAGCGTAGGTGCCGAGATCATCGCACCAGAAGGTGCTGTCGAACCGGAGTTTCAGGGCTTCCGCCTCGCGGATGAGGGCCTCCGCCCGTTCAGGCATATCGAGGCGGGATGCGATGAGGGATGCAGCCCGCTTGGCGGCATAGACATAAGCCTGAACCTCGCACAATGCGATCGGCCCGTGGGCCATGCTGCCATCCGCATGGAAAATGGAGTCGTGGCTGTCCTTCCAGCCCTGGTTGATCAGCCCTCCCTCGGTCCGCCGCCCATATTCGACGAAGCCGTCGCCGTCACGGTCGCCGTAAAGATCGATCCACCGCAAGGCCGCCTCAATGTTCGGCCAGAGCGTCTCCAGGGTCGTGATATCGACCGTGCGCTCCAGATAGGCACCCGCGAGCATTACGAAGAGAGGCGTCGAGTCGACGCTTCCGTAGTAG
>DASRWK010000119.1:0-7812 GCA_035776715.1 Microvirga sp. | reverse complement strand
CGGCGGCTTCGACCACAACGCCCAGGCGCTCAGGATCGTCACCCGCCTGGAACGCCGCTATCCGGACTACGACGGGCTCAATCTCACGTGGGAGACCCTGGAAGGGCTGGTGAAGCACAACGGTCCTCTGCTCGATGCTCTGGGAAGGCCGACCCTGCGCTATGCCGAGCGCGGCGTTCCGCTCGCGATCATGGAGTACAACGCGGTGCAGGACCTGGAGCTCGCCACCTTCGCCAGCGGCGAGGCCCAGGCCGCCGCGATCGCCGACGACATCGCCTATGACGCCCACGACATCGACGACGGCCTGAGAGCGGGGCTGTTCCAGATCGACGATCTGCGCGAGGTGCCGCTCCTCGACGAGATCCTGTCCGAGATCGACGGACGCTGGCCGGGCCTGGATCCGTCCCGGCGCATCCATGAGCTGGTCCGGCGGGTCATCACGCGCTTCGTGGAGGACGTGGTGGCCGAGGGCGACCGCCGCCTCGCGGCGCTGGCGCCCGCGAGCGCGGAGGATATCCGCAGGGCTGGCGAGACGGTGGTCTGCTTCTCCCGGGAGATGCGCGAGGCGGACGCCTCCATCAAGCGCTTCCTCTATGCCCGGATGTACCGGCATCCCGATGTCATGCGGGTCCGCGCCCAGGCGGATCAGGTGCTGCGGGACCTGTTCCGCCGATTTAGGGACGAGCCCCGGCTGATGCCGGACGAGTGGCAGATGGACTTGCCGAAGGACGACGAGCCGCGCCTCGCCCGCCGCGTGGCGGATTACATCGCGGGCATGACGGACCGTTATGCGATCCTTGAACACCGACGCCTGTTTGACGTAACGCCGGACCTGCGTTAGGCGGCACAGCAGCATTCAGGGCCGCGGGCCCTACAGAGATAAAGTACCATGAACATTTTCGGGTTGTTTGAGAAGCGGGTTGCGGATGCGCTTGGCCGTCTGGCCGAACAGGCTAAGATTCCATCGGGGCTGGACGTGAGCCGCGTGGTGGTCGAGCCGCCGCGCGACCCCTCCCATGGCGATCTCGCCACCAACGCCGCCATGGTGCTGGCCAAGGAAGCGCGCATGAACCCGCGCGCCCTCGCCGAGCTGCTCGTGGCCGACCTCAAGGACGACCCGCGCATCACGAAGGTGGATATCGCGGGTCCCGGCTTCATCAACATCCGCCTCGCTTCCCAGGTCATGCACGGGGTGCTGCGCGCCGCCGTGGTGGATGCGGCCGGTTTCGGCCGGAGCGGGCAGGGGGCTGGCGCACCCGTCAACGTGGAATACGTCTCGGCCAATCCGACGGGCCCGATGCATGTGGGCCATTGCCGCGGCGCCGTGTTCGGGGACGCGCTCGCTGGCCTCCTCGACTTCGCCGGCTACAAGGTCACCCGCGAGTACTACATCAACGACGCGGGCGCGCAGGTCGACGTGCTCGCCCGCTCGGCCTATCTCCGCTACAAGGAGGCCCTGGGCCACGACGTCGGCGAGATTCCGGAGGGCCTCTATCCGGGGGACTACCTCAAGCCCGTGGGCGAGCGTCTCGCCCAGGAGCATGGCCAGAGCCTCCTCGAAAAGCCGGAGGCCGAGTGGCTGCCGCTGGTGCGCGAGGCCGCCATCAACGCCATGATGGAGATGATCCGCAAGGACCTCGCGGTACTCAACATCCACCACGACGTGTTTTTCTCCGAGCGTTCCCTTCAGCTCGGCGACGAGGATCAGGTGAAGAAGCTCATCGAGGATCTGCGCTCGCGCGACCTCGTCTATATGGGCCGCCTGCCTCCACCCAAGGGCCAGAAGGACGAGGATTGGGAGGACCGCGAGCAGCTTCTGTTCCGCGCGACCGCCTTCGGCGACGAGGTGGATCGTCCGCTGCTGAAATCCGACGGCTCCTACACCTATTTCGCGTCCGACATCGCCTATCACCGCTCCAAGTACGAGCGCGGCTTCAACTCCATGATCGACGTGTGGGGCGCCGATCACGGCGGCTACGTGAAGCGCATGCAGGCGGCCGTGAAGGCGGTCACGGACAACAGGGGCGACCTCGATGTGAAGCTTTGCCAGCTGGTGAAGCTCCTGCGCGGCGGCGAGCCGGTGAAGATGTCGAAGCGCTCCGGCGACTTCGTGACCCTGCGCGACGTGGTGGACGAGGTGGGCCGCGACGCGGTGCGCTTCATGATGATCTTCCGCAAGAACGACGCGCCCCTGGACTTCGACCTCGCCAAGGTGGTCGAGCAGTCCAAGGACAACCCGGTCTTCTACGTGCAGTACGCCCACGCCCGCTGCGCCTCGGTCTTCCGTCAGGCGGCGGAGGCCTATCCGGGAGAGGACTTCTCGGCGGCCCAGCTCGAGAAGGCCAATCTCGCGATTCTCAGCGACGAGGCGGAGATGGACCTCATCCATCGCATCGCCCAGTTCCCGCGGATGGTGGAGGCCGCTGCCGAGGCGCACGAGCCGCACCGGGTCGCATTCTACCTCTACGACCTCGCCAGCGCGTTCCATAGCTTATGGAACAAAGGCAAAGACTTGCCGCAATTACGCTTTGTTAATCTAACTGATAAAGATTCAACAAAAGCGAGGCTCGCTCTCGTGCACGCCCTGAAGGGGGTGCTCGCATCTGGCCTCGCAATCCTGGGCGTCACGGCACCCGATGAAATGCGCTAACATTTTCCCAGGCGGATCAACCGCTTGGGAAGAGTTCGTGCCGGATGCTGTCACGTCGTGCCGGCGGAGCGTTAAGGGCTCCTGTCGCGTAACTGGAGAACCGGCGCATGAGCGAATCAGTGAAGCCCCGTTTTGCCGTCGATCTGAACGAGATCGAGCGGCATCTTGCCCAGGCGGGCTCCCCTCAACCCCAGCCCGCCGCAACGCGCAGCAACGATCCGTTGGCGGAATTGGCGCGGATTGTAGGCCAGGACGACCCATTCCAGGCCATTTTGGCCAATGACGGCGCTGCGCGTCCGCGTCAGCAGTCCTCTGCCATCGACGATCTTTTCGCCACCCGTGACAATGTGACGCCCCATCCCCGGCATATGCAGGCGCGTCAGCCGTCATACGAGCCGTCCAATGACGGTCTGGACGGCTATGCCCATCCCGAGGCACCCCGCAGCCAGGCCCAGGCTTATGCCTATCAGGAGCCTGCCCCGGTCCAGCAGCCGGCCTCCTATGACCAGAACGCCTATGCGGATGAATATTACGACGCAGCCGACGGCTACGGCCGGGACGGTTACGCGCGGCCCGAGCGCCTCGATTATCCGAGTGTCGAAAAGCCCCGGTCCCGTAAGGGTTTGATCGCCATGGGCGCCGTCGTCGGCGCGATCGTCATCGGCGGTGGGGGCGCGTATCTCGTCACGAACACCTCCGGCGGGACGGGCGGCGAGCCGATCCTGGTCCAGGCGACCAAGGATCCGGTCAAGGTCCAGCCGCAGAACCCGGGCGGGGTCGAGATCCCGAACCAGAACAAGCAGATCTACGAGCGCACACAGAACGCCGAGACCAAAGTGGTGAACCGTGAGGAGCAGCCCGTCGACGTGAGGCAGGCGGTGCATTCGAGTGGGGGTTCCCTGGTGGCCGATGCGACCGGCGGGAGCATTCCCGGTGCCGCCTCCCACGTCCGGAGCGCGCCCAACAGCCTGAACCTCGGTGAGCCGCGCAAGGTCCGCACCGTCACGATTCGTCCGGACGGCACGGTTGTCGGCGCTCCGGAACCCGCACAGGCTCAATCGGCTCAGTCTTCCGTTCCGACCATGACCATGCCGGCCGCGGCTCAGACGGCGGCGGCTCAGCCCAAGCCGGCCCCGGCCACTCCCGCCGCAGCTCCGGCGACGCCCGCCCCGGCCCCGGATCCTGCGCCGGTCGCCGCGGCCCCGGCCGACGCGACGCCTTCCGCCGCTCCGCAGCAGGTGGCCTCGGCCCAGCCCGTTCCCGTGGCGCCTGCGGCCGACACGACCAACACGGCGATCGGCGGCTATGCTGTTCAGCTGGGTCTCGCCAGTTCGGAGAGCGCAGCGGAAACCGCCTTTGCCTCCTATCAGCGGAAGTACCCGGATCTCGAAGGCCTCTCTTCCATCATCCGCAAGGCGGAGGTGAACGGGAACACGATCTACCGCGTGCGGGTCGGGCCCATGTCGCGGGAGGAGGCCTCCTCCCTCTGCTCCAGGCTGCAGGGACAGGGCGGTCAGTGCTTCGTGGCCAAGAACTGAACCGGCTTGGCCGACAAGACTTCTTGACCCTTCTCACCAAGAGACTTAAGGCGCGGGCATGAAAACCCGTGCCTTTATTGCTGGCTGCGCCGGCCATGAGCTGACCCCCGACGAAGCTGCCTTCTTCAGGGAGGCGGCTCCTTGGGGATTCATCCTGTTCCGGCGGAATATCGACAATCCCGAGCAGGTGCGGGCGCTCTGCGCCTCCCTGCGCGAGGCGGTCGGCCGTGAGGAAGCCCCGATCCTGATCGACCAGGAAGGTGGCCGGGTTCAGCGCATGGGCCCTCCCCATTGGCCGAAATATCCCTCCGGCGCCACCTATGGCGCTCTCCATGTCAACGATCCTCTCGTGCAGCGGGAGCTCGCCCGCCTCGGCGCGCGGCTGATCGCCCACGACCTGCGCGCGGTCGGCGTGACCGTGGATTGCCTGCCTGTGCTCGACGTGCCTTCGCCGGGAGCGCACGATGTCATCGGCGACCGTGCCTACGGCAAGACGCCGGAGAGGGTGGCCGTGCTCGGCCGCGCCGCCGCCGAAGGGCTTCTGGCCGGCGGTGTCCTGCCGGTGGTCAAGCATATCCCCGGCCATGGCCGGGCCGGAGCCGACAGCCACCTGGCGCTCCCGGTGGTCGAGGCGTCCCGCGAAGAGCTCGAGCGTCATGATTTCGCGCCCTTCCGCATGCTCACCGACATGCCCCTCGCGATGACCGCCCACGTGGTCTACACGGCCTTGGATCCGGAGCGGCCCGCCACGACCTCTCCCGTGGTCATCCGCGACGTCATACGCGGGCATATCGGCTATGACGGGCTTCTCATGACCGACGATCTGTCCATGAAGGCCCTGTCGGGCTCCTTCCGCGAAAAGACCGAGGCTGCCTTTGCGGCAGGCTGCGACATGGCCCTGCACTGCAATGGCGAGATGGAGGAGATGTCGGCCGTGGCCGAGGCCTCTCCCATCCTGGAAGGGGAGGCTCTGCTCCGGGCCGAGGCGGCGCTCGCCCGCATCCGGCACGAGCCGGAGCCGCTCGATCCTGTGGATGCGCGTGCGAGACTCGACGCCGCACTTGCGATGACGTCCTAACCGCCGCAAGGTCGATCCCCGCCCAGTTGAGTACCGTCATGGCCAAGCCCCTACCGTTCGAGGATGTCGAGCCCACCGCCGAGCGCGCGGAAAGCGAGCCCGCGCTCCTCGTCGACGTGGACGGCTTCGAGGGCCCCCTGGATCTGCTGCTTGAGCTGGCCCGCCGCCAGAAGGTGGACCTGCACCGTATCTCCATCCTTGCATTGGCCGAGCAGTACATCGCCTTCATCGAGGAGGCGCGCCGCATGCGCCTGGAACTCGCGGCCGATTACCTCGTGATGGCGGCCTGGCTGGCCTATCTCAAGTCCCGCCTGCTGCTCCCCGAGCCCCCGAAGGGCGAGGAGCCGAGCGCTGAGGAACTGGCCACGGCCCTGGCCCTGCGCCTGAGGCGCCTGGAGGCCATCCGCGAGGCAGCCAGGAAGCTCGGCGAGCGTTCGCTCCTGGGCCGCGACGTCTTCGCCCGCGGCGCGCCCGAGCCCGTGCTCGTCAACCGGAATGCCCGCTACGAGGCCACTCTCTACGACCTGCTCAAGGCCTATGCGCAGCAGAGGCAGGTGCAGTTCAACAGCAAGGTGTCCCTGCACAAGCGCACCGTCTGGTCGCTGCTCGATGCGCGCGAGGCCCTGGAGCGTCTCGTCGGTCATCTGAGCGATTGGGTGACGCTCGATACCTATCTGGTGGAATACATGGTCGAGCCGTCCATGCGGCCGACCATCCTGGCCTCGGCCCTGTCCGCGACCCTCGAAATGGTCCGCGAGGGCAAGCTCACGGTCAGGCAGGATGAAGCCTTCGCTCCGGTCTGGGTCAAGCCCGTTGCCGACCCGGCCGAGACAGGAGCCCCGTCATGATGGATGAAACAGCCGACATGCAGGATGCGGAAGCATCCGCAGAGATCTCGGCCGAGACCCACGTGCCCGATCACGGCGAGGCGATCCGCATCGCCGAGGCGCTTCTGTTCGCCTCGGCCGGCCCGTTGAGCGCCGAGGAATTGGCCGGTCGTCTGCCCGAGGGCGCCGATATCCCGAAAATCCTTCAGGATCTCCAGGAGCATTATGCGCTCAGGGGCGTCAATCTCGTGCGGGTGGCGGGCAAGTGGGCCTTCCGGACGGCGGGCGATCTGGCCTTCGTGCTGGCCCGCGACGTGGTCGAGCAGCGCAAGCTCTCCCGTGCCGCCATGGAGACCCTGTCGATCATCGCCTATCACCAGCCGGTGACCCGCGCCGAGATCGAGGAAATCCGTGGCGTCGCCACATCCAAGGGCACCCTGGACCTTCTGCTCGAGACCGGCTGGATCCGCCTTCGCGGCCGCCGCAAGGTGCCGGGCCGTCCCATCACCTACGGCACCACGCCCGCCTTCCTGGAGCATTTCGGCCTCGACGCCATCGAGGACCTGCCCGGCCTCGAGGAGTTGAAGGGCGCCGGCTTCATCGAGGGGCGCGTTCCGTCCGAAATGTCGGTGCCGGTTCCCTCCGACGCGGAGGCCCTGCGCGAGGACGAGGATCCCCTGGAACAGGACGATATGTTCCAGGAGCCGCTCGAAATGCATCAGACCGAGACCCGCAAGAGCGGCGAGGAATGAGCGACAGGCCCGCCGTGTCCGCCCGCGATCGCTTCAGGCTGCCCCGATGGGGGCAGCGTGGCACGGCGGGCGCGTCGATCCCGGCTCAGCTTTCCTTCGAGAACATCGTCCAGACCTACAACGCCACCCGGGCCCTTCTTGGCGTGTCGCTGACGGTCGAGCCAGGGGAACTCGTCTGCCTTCTCGGCCATTCGGGCTGCGGCAAGACCACGCTCCTGCGCATCGCGGCGGGGGTCGAGGCTCCCACCTCGGGCCGGGTGCTCATGGACGGCCGGGAGGTGAGCGGCGAGAGGAACTTCGTGGAGCCGGAGCGGCGTGGCATCGGCCTCATGTTCCAGGATTATGCCCTGTTCCCGCACATGACGATCCTGCAGAACGTGATGTTCGGTCTTAAGGATCTCTCGGCGTCCGAGGCCGATATCGCCGCGCGCCGAGCCCTTTCCCGCGTGGGGCTCGAGCATTACGCGAACGAATTTCCCCACACGCTTTCCGGCGGCGAGCAGCAGCGGGTGGCACTGGCGCGCTCCATCGCGCCCCGCCCCGGCGTGCTGCTCATGGACGAGCCGTTCTCCAACCTGGACAGGCGGATGCGTGACGCCATCCGGGATGAGACCGTCGCGATCCTGCGGGAAACCCGCGCCACGACCATCGTGGTCACGCACGATCCGGAAGAAGCCATGCGGATCGCGGACAGGATCGTGCTGATGCGTGCGGGTAACATCGTTCAGCAGGGATCCGCCGAGGAGATCTACCGCAATCCGGTGAATCTCTTCGCGGCGCGGTTCTTCTGCGATTTCAACGAGATCGAAGGCCATGTGCGGAACGGGCAGGCGAGCTGCCCCGTGGGCGTGTTCCCGGCCCCGCATCTGCCCGACGGCCCGGCCGTCGTGTGCGTTCGGCCTCAGGGGGTGCGGCTGAGGCCGCCCGGCTTCTGCCTGCCCGGCCGTGTGGTGTCACGCCGCTTCCT
>DASRWK010000118.1:0-10577 GCA_035776715.1 Microvirga sp. | reverse complement strand
CGGCTCGACGTGCAAGTTCGGGCGCCGGTCGTACCCCCGGCCGGCCGGGTAACAATCTCGATATCCCTGCGCAGATTGCGCCAGACCGTCTTCCCTGGAGGTAACGGATCGGCTCGCAGAGCATTAGCCTCTGGGCGACATCCCAACAATGCGCTCGGAGGCATTGCCGAAAGCGCTCCATGGCGATCCCGTCACCTCGGACGGCCGAGGATTCGAGTTCCAGCTCTCCACGAACCACCCTGGACATTTTCAGCCGGCTATGCGCCTGTGGCCGGCGCTGCGGCGAGCCCAAGCAGCGCGTTGTCTCGGTCTCGTCACGGGACCACCGCTCTGCCGCCTGATGCTTTAGGCAAAGCATACGGCATTCGCGCATTCTCCCTTCACCCCGCACGATCGCCCGTTCCTTGAGTCGAGCGAAGGCCTCGACGCTGGCTCGGGCCTCCTTCACAGCCTGCTGGCTTTCTCCGTATCGTACCTTGGCGTTGTATTCCTCGAGCGCGGGGATAACATCGCTTCCGCTATCGCCCTCCGCGAAGGCCGCCGACGGGATCGCAATTGCCGGTGCAAGGCATGCAAACGTTCTTCTCATTCTTCCCTAGATCCACGAGGTCATCGGCATGAAGCCACCTCGATCAAGCGAAGGCGAGTTCTGGACCGATGCGGATCAGGAACTGCTGAACGCCGCCGATCTCAAGGCCGAGCAGACGTCCGCCCTCCTTCGATTGGCGGCCGCCATACTCGTTGCCTGCCTGCTGGTCGGTTTCGCGCTTACGATCTCGCGATGGAACCAATGGGTCGTGATCGTGGTCGGATCCTACCTGCTTCTGGCCGGCATGGGCGTGTTCATCACGCAGGCGGGAATGTTCCGATCCGCGCTCCCTTGGCTCACGGCTTTAGCAGATGCCGTCTTCTTCTTCAGCGTCGCCTGGTTGGGACCGTGGTTTGACGTTCTCCCCGCGGGCTTTCGTGCGGCTCTGGTGTCACCTTGGGGGATGTTCGTCATTCTGGCGCTTGCGGCCGTGGCAGCGAACGCGCGCATCATTGCGCTTCAAACGAGCCTTCTGCTGGTCGCCTTTGCGATCCTCGTCTGGTGGCCTTCCGGGACGTCGTCCGTCGATCTCGGCGCGGCGGATCTCGCCCCGCTCTTCTCTGACGGATCGAACATCGTCAGACTGATGCTGATCCTGATGACTGGCTTTGTGATCGCGACAGGAGCCGCACGGTCCCGGGCAGCGCTGAGATCGGCGATCAGGGCTGCCCGCGAGCGAGAGGCGTTCCGGCGCTTCATCCCGCCGGAGGTAAGCCAGCGGATCAGCCAAGCGAACCTCGAGGACCTGCGTGCCGGCAGCCGGCATACCGTATGTCTCATGTTCATTGACATACGGGGATTCACATCCTTGTCGGAGACGCTCGAGCCGGAGCGTATTGTCGCCCTCCTGAACTCCTTCCGGATCCGCGCCGAGCACGTGGTGGCGCGGTATGGCGGAGTGATCGATAAATTCATCGGTGATGGCTTACTTGTGGTGTTCGGCCTGTCCTCGGCCGGCCAGGAGGACGCCGCGCGCGCCCTGGGGGCTGCCCAGGACATCGTCGCCGAGATGAAAAGATGGAGTGAGAAGCGTGTGAAGTTTGGCCGGATCCCGATCGATGTCGGAGTTGGCGTTCATATGGGAGAGACGTTCGTGGGCGCCGTTGGAGGGGAGCGGGTTGAGTTCACGGTCATTGGCGATGCTGTCAATGTCGCTCAGCGGCTCGAGGCCATGACGCGAACTGTCGATGCCGACATCATTGCATCTCAGGCCTTGCTGACCCACGCGTTGCACGACGATGCCGCAGGCTGGTCGCAATGGGTGCTGCTACCGGAGCTGCATCTCCGCGGGCGCGCTCAAGCCGTGATCGCCTTCTCAAGGGCTCGATAGAGCATTCTTCGTCGAAATGGATCCGGTTCGCCGTCGAAATGCGGCAACCAAAGAGGGGAAACTGCCTCTACGTTAAGGGAAACAGCCCTGGAGCATCGGACGCGAAAAGTGGATTTGCACCTTTGAAACCCATCCGATGCTCCAGGCCTTGAGCGGCGCATCGTGCGAAGAACCGGGTCCACCTTTCGCACGAGGCGCCAGCGCGCGTGGGATGGGGCAAGGCGAAAGAAGGTGACCGTAGTCGACAACGACGGCACCGGCACCACGCCTGGCCCAGAATACCGTCGGTGCTTGGACGGGAGGCAGCCTCGGCTTCTTTGATTTCGACGAAACCGACATGACATCGGCTGTGGAGCTCGTCGCTGATGCCATGCAGCGGCTTGGTGAACCGGCCGCTGCGGGAGGGCGCTAATCCATTCTATTCAGGTTGCCGAACTTGTGCCGGCATCCTGGCCGGATCCGCTGCGGCCTCCGATCCCCCAGGAGCGATGGTGACGGCTCTCGCTCCGCGCCTCGGCCCGAGGGTGAGATGCGATAGCAGTGCAAGCAACCCCATCGTCGGCATAACCGTTGCAAGTGCGGTCAATGAGTCACTGAACATGAGCGCCGCCAGGGCCGTTCCGGCGAGCCCGGTTCCGATCTGCAAGAAGCCGGCCAGAGCCGAGGCCGCGCCTGCTACTGCCGGAAAGCCTGCGAGTGCGGCCGTCGTGGCTCCGGGGATCACCAGAGCACTTCCGAATGCCCAGAATGCGACAGGCGCCATCACGGTATACAAGGATAGCGGCAGCAGGCGCCCCCCAGCACCGAAACCCATTGCGGCGATTGCGATGAGCGTCAGTCCTATCGGGACCAGGTGCCTGACTTCGTATAGACGCAGCAGGCGCCCCGTCACGACGGCTCCGAGAGCATAGAAGCACGTTTGAACCAGCATCATCACGCCGAACTGGGTCGGTGTCAGCCCTACCTTCTCCATCAGGACGAAGGGAAGCATGGCGGCAAGTGTGAAGAAGGCGCCGATCGCGAAGCCGAGAACGAGGCTTCCTCTCATGAAGCCTCTGTCCGTGAGGAGCATTGCGTAGTTCCGCACGACCTGACCTGGATAGGCCTGCCGGGGGTCCGGCGCCGCATTCGTCTCGAGACACCAGAAGCCCATCATGAGCACGGCCACAACGCCGTAGATGACCATGACATAGAAAATCGAATGCCATCCAAAGGCGCTGAGGAGCACACCGCCGATCGTTGGGGACACTGCAGGCCCAATCGCCAGGATCAATCCGATAAGGTTCATGATCCGGGCGGAGCTATGACCGGTGAACTGATCGCGCACGAGAGCCCGCGAGATTGCCACTCCCGCGGCGACGCCGATGCCCTGCAGTGCTCGAGCGGCAAGCAGCCAGTTGATGGTGGGCGAGAACGCAGCGATGACACTTCCTACGACATAGACGAGAAAGAAGCTCAACGCGATCGGTCGGCGGCCGAATGCATCAGAAAGAGGTCCGCAGACGAGCTGTGCGAAGGCAAAGCCGAGCAGATAGACCGACAATGACAGCTTGACTGCCGCTGGCGTGGTCTCAAGCACCTCCACGAGCGTAGGCATCGCGGGTGTGTAGAGAGCCATACTCACGGATCCGAGTGCTACGATGAGCGCCCCGATGACCGCGGTGCGGGCTTCCGACATCAGCGGCTTCATTCCTGATCCGCCCCTGGCTCAGTCCCGCAGAGATTTTTGCGCAGCCGTATCAGGAGGTCACGAAGGGTCTCGACCTCCTCTGATCGGAAACCCTGCATCGCGGCTCCTTGAACAGTTCTGATTATCCCTCGAACCTGGGCAAGGGCGGGTTCTGCTTGCGGGGTGAGGCGGACGATCTTGGCACGCCGGTCCGTCGGGTCGGGCTCCCGCTCGACAAGGCCGCGACTTTCCAGTCGGTCGAGGAAGGCCACCAGCGTCATGGGCTCGACATTCATGCGAGCAGCCAGGGTGGTCTGACGCGCGGCAGGGCTGAGGGCCACATGGGCTAAGGTTCGCGCTTCTCCGGCAGTCAAACCGATACCGGCATCCTCAAGTGCTCGATCGAACCGGAGGCGCAGAAGACGCGCAGCATCCACCAAGGCGAGACCGACGGTCTCATCAGCATCATTAGTAAGCATGCCTTATTATCACAGATACTTATCAACCCTGCAACCTGCACCGGACGCTCCCCGATCCTCCACACCGCCTCCAGGTCTTCTGCTACAGCGGCACGTTTCAAGCTGTCGCGACCAACCCGATCCCGACGGCTTGAGAAGAATGCTCACCTGCCTTTGCCCGAGTGGTGCAGATCGAGGCTGGCAAAGTGCGAACCTTGCAGCGGGCTCAGACCTGTCCTGAGAGGAACCCCGAGATCTCCTGCGCGATCTCTTGGGCATGCGTCTCGAGCGCGAAGTGCCCGGTCGCGAGGAGCCGGATGGTCGCGTTTGGCACATCGCGCAGGAACGCCTCCGCACCTTCCGGTCGGAAGAACGGGTCGTGCCTTCCCCAAACGGCGAGCAGGGGCGGCTGGTGCGTCCTCAGGTACGCCTGGAACGACGGATAGGCCGAGATGTTGCTCCGGTAGTCCAGCATCAGGTCAAGTTGGACATCCGCATTTCCGGGGCGTGACAGATAATAGTTGTCCAGGCTCGGACCGTCCGGGGAAATCAGTGACGGGTCTTCAATGCCATGCCGGTACTGAAACCAGGTTGTCTCCGGCTGGAGGAGCACCTTGAGGGCGTCTCGGCGCACCGGGCTCGGATCGTCCCAGTAGGCCCGAACCGGGTCGAATGCTTCGCTGAGCCCTTCGACATAGGCATTGCCGTTCTGGCTGATGATAGCGCTGATGCGCTCCGGATGGGCGCTCGCCAGACGGAGCCCGACCGGCGCACCGTAGTCGAACATGTAGAGAGCGAAGCGTTCGAGCCCCACCGTTTCCGTGAATCGGCCGATCACTTCGGCCAAGTGGTCGAAAGTGTAGGCAAAGCTCGACCGGTCGGGCTGGGCCGAGCGGCCAAATCCGGGAAGGTCCGGAGCAATCAAGCGGAATCGATCTGCCAAGAGCGGCATGAAGTTACGGAACATGTGGCTTGAGGTGGGAAAGCCGTGCAGCAGGAGGATCACAGGTGCATCCTCTGGTCCGGCCGACCTGTAGAAGATTGGAACCCCATCAACGTCAACGGTCCTGTACTGAACGGTCATCATCATCTCCATGAGGCTGGGGCCTTTCGTCAGCGGAAAAGGCGCTGGTGAGGGGAACATCAGGCGGCCGGCACGAAGTCGGTCGAAACGGAAACCGATCGCCATGCGGCGAGAATCTCTGCATCCGAGAGATGCTTGGCTTCGATTGCGGCGACCGTATCGCTGCCAAGCGGCAGCCTCACTGGCGGATTGGGCGCGTCGGCGAAGGCCGCAACGGCCTCTGCCAGTCTCTCGGGATCGCCCGGCTGGTGATGGCTGATCTGCGCTGCCTTTGAACGCACCGCACCGGCGGTGTCGGCATAGTCGGCGATCTGGATCGGGCTCACGGAGAGCGATGTCGCGTCGAGAAAATCGGTCCGGAAATACCCGGGCTCGATCGCGGTCACATGGATTCCCAGAGGACCTAGTTCGGCCGCGAGTGCTTCCGTCAAACCCTCGACGGCGAATTTTGTGGAGCAGTAGACGCCGAAGCCCGGTCCGCCGGTATATCCGCCGATCGAGGAGAAGTTCAGGATCCGGCCTGAGCGCTGGCGGCGCATGTGGGGCAGAACCGCCCGGGTTACAGCGAGAAGGCCGAAGACATTCGTCCGATAAAGTGCTTCGATCTCCGCCGCGCTGGCTTCCTCGACGGCCCCGAGCAGTCCGTAGCCTGCGTTGTTGACCAGCACGTCGATCCGCCCGAACCGGGCAACAGCGACCTGCACGGCCTGATGAGCCTGCGCCTCGTCGGTCACATCGAGGGCTACGGCAAGCAGATTGGGGTGGTCGCCGAAACGACGGGTGATCGCTTGGGGATTTCGCGCCGAGGCGACCACCCGGTCACCTCGTGCCAATGCCTTTTCTACGATCAAAGCCCCGAAACCGCGGGATGCGCCGGTGATGAACCAAGTCCGCATGGGAACCTCCTTGCCTGCATGCATCGCTCTCGTCAGCGAGTGAGGATGTTTTACAAAGAGGCGACTGATGAGATAATCGACTGATTTTTCGCTGGCCTAGTGAGCAAAATTCAACAATGCGCACCATATCCCCTTCGGATCTGATGCCGTTCCTGGCGCTCGCCCGGCATCGGAGTTTCCGCCGTGCGGCCGATGAGATGGGCTGCACCCCCTCGGCCTTGAGCCATGCCCTGAAATCGCTTGAGGAGCGACTGGATCTGCGGCTGTTCAACCGCACGACCCGGAGCGTCGCCCTTACGGAGGCGGGGGAGCGCTTGCTCGCGCGCATTGCTCCGGCATTCCAGGACATCGATGCCGCCCTCGATGATCTCAACAGCCTCCGTGGAGCCCCTGTCGGCCGATTGCGGCTCAACGCGGCACGTGTATCGGCCAAGATGGCTCTCCTGCCGATTGCAGCAAGATTCTTGGAACGCTATCCGGAGGTTACAGTCGAGATCGTGGTCGAGAATGACCTGGTCGATATGGTGTCCGAGGGCTTCGATGCCGGCATCCGTTTTGGCGAAGTCATCGCCCAGGACATGATCGCCATCCCGATAGGGCCGCGCCAGCGGTCGGCTGTCGTGGCGACGCCTGCGTTCTTCGAGCGGCATCCGAAGCCCACTGCCCCTGAACATCTCAAGAGCCTGCCCTGCCTTGGGCTCCGTTTTGCCAGCGGGAGACTTTACGCATGGGAATTCGAACGTGGCGGCGTCGAGCTGAGCGTCGAAGTCTCAGGCCCGCTGATCGTCGGGGATCAAGACATGATGGTCGATGCTGCGCTCCTTGGCACGGGCGTAGCCTACGCCTTCGAGCAACAGGTCGAAGCACATATCCTGGAAAGAAGGCTTGTGAGGGTCCTGGAAGACTGGTGTCCCTATTACGGCGGTTTCTATCTCTATTACCCCAGCCAGCGGCAGATGCCGGCGGCCCTAAGGGCGTTTGTTGATTTCGTCAGGATGTCGCCTCCCGCCGCGGGAGCATAATCCGGGGAGCCTGCGGCAGGGGCTGGATCTGCCGGTCGATGAGAACTCCGGCGAACCTCGCGAACGGAGGTGGCTGGTCTGCCCCGTGACGGCAAAGCCGTCGCAGCGCCACGATGGCAGGCCTCCGACGCTGCAGTACAAGAGCGAAGCCCCGCTTCCATCGAGCGGGGCTTTCGCCTGCGAGGATCCGTCAGGCGGCCTGCGGGAGATGGCGCTCGCGGCGCTTCTCCTCCCGGTCGGTGCCGAGCTCGTTCTGCCGGCGATCCATGGGGCCGCGGCGCAGCGCCACCAGGAACTTGCGCACCTCTTCGGCCAGATGATCGCCCTGGATGGCGAGCTGTTTCGAGGTATCGAGCACCGAACCCGCCAGATGCTTGGTCTCGGCCGTGTTCTGGCTCACGCTCTGGATGTTCTCCGTCACGCCCTGCGTTCCGACCGAGGTCTGTTCGACGCTGCGCGCGATCTCGGCTGTGGCGGCGGTCTGACCGGCGATGCTCTGGGCGATGCGCGAGGTGGCAAGGTCGATATCCGCCGCGATCGTGGAGATTTCGGCCACGGCGGAAACGGCCGAGGTGGAGGCGGAACGCAGTTCCGCGATCTCGTGGGTGATCTCTTCCGTCGCCTTGGCGGTCTGGGTCGCCAGGGCCTTGACCTCCTGCGCCACGACGGCGAAGCCGCGTCCGGCCTCGCCAGCGCGGGCGGCCTCGATGGTGGCGTTCAACGCCAGAAGGTTGGTCTGCTCGGCAATGCTGGTGATCAGGCCCACCACGGTGCTGATCCGCTCCACCGCGTTGTTCAGGCTGTTGACGATGGCGGCCGTGGATTGTGCCTCCTCCGCCGCCTGGCGGGCGCGCATGGCCGAATGATCGGCCTCCGTGCCGATCTCCTGCGCGGAGGCGGCGAGCTGCGTCACGGCTGCGGCGACGGTCTGCACATTCGCCGCCATCTCGGCCGCGGTCGCCGCGACGAGAGCCGTGCGATCGTCGGTGAGAGTGGCGCCCTCCTGCAGCACCGTTGCCATGGTGCTCATGTTCCTTGAGGAGTCCGAGAGGGTCTGGACGATCATATTGATCGCCTGCTCGAATTCCGCCGTCGAATGATTGAAGGCCGCCAGGCGCCTCTCGATCACGTGCGAGGCCTCGTTGATGACGGTTGCGCCGTGAAGCAGCGCTCCATGCAGCCCGTCCGGCAGGATGCGCCGGAAATACTGATTGTTGCGGACGGCATTCATGGCCGCCGACGACTCGCGGATATAGGCGTCGACCCGATCCGTCGTATCGTTGACGACGCCATGCAGCTTCCCGAGTGCTCCGCCTTCCCGGCTGCCGATGATGCGGGCCTCGAAATCGCCGTGCCCGACGCGATCGATGGTGTCGGTGGCCAGAGCGATCGCGCGATAGGTGCGCAGAAGCATCCATCCGCCGAAGATGAAGCCGGCATCGGCGACGAGCACGGTGACGGATGGGGCGGAGCCGCTGATGAGTGAGACGACGGCCTGTCCGGTGACCGCGATCGCCGCGACGGCGAACCCGATGCTTGCCTTAGAGAGAGAAGACAAATTCATCATAGCTGGCCTTGCTCGCTGTGGCGGTTCTCATGAGATGCTGATGGGATGCGGAAAGCCCCTCCTTGGCGTTGCGGAAGGAGGCTTCGATGCGGCTGAGCTCCGCATAGAGCGGCGCGATGATCGTCTCCACCACATCCCGCTTCGGCACGCGCCGGTTCGAGTGAAAGCCGCAGACCTGCATGTTGCGGTCGTAGGAGGGCGTCACATGGGCGAACACCCAGTAATGGTCGCCGTTGCGCGCCATGTTCTTCACGTATGCGAAGATCTCGCGGCCGTCCTGGATCGCATCCCACAGGAGCTTGAAAACCGCGCGCGGCATATCCGGATGGCGGATCACGCTGTGCGGCTGCCCCAGAAGCTCCTTCTCCGTGTAGCCGGCGATCTCGCAGAAGATCTTGTTCGTATAGGTTAGCCGGCCTTTCAGGTCCGTCTTCGAAACGATGAAGGAATCGGGATCGAAGAAGATCTCGCGTTGCGTGGGCGTAATGGCTTTGGTCATCTGCGGCTTTGAGGAGTGGCTGCTGCCTGCGCGTCAGGGTTCATCAAGCCTGCTTGTCGCAGAGCTGGCTTGCGCGAGGCTGAGCTGAGCCCGCCCCTCGACAACCCTGCCGCTCAGGCCTGCCGCAGCCAGAGCGGACGCTGTCCGCTTGCCGCGCCGGTGCAGGCTGCGTCGACACAGGCCGCAAGGCTCCCGAAATGGAAGCGCCGTCCCGTGAGACCGGGTCCGTAATGGGCATATTTGCCCGAATTCGTCATGATCGTCGCAGCCGCCCGCGGAATCACCGGCTCGACGATCATGCACCAGCAGGTATCGGTGACGAACTGAACACCGAAGCGTTCGAGCTCCTGCAGAAGCCCTGCCTCCCGCGCCCTGTCGTGGGTGGCCCGGCCACAGGTGACGACCACCGTCACGTCCTCATGCTTCGTGCGGCCCCGACACAGGTCGGCCAGCGCCCGGCATTCGTCGAAGGAGAAATGCGGATTGCCGAGCGATACGAGATCGACCGACGGATCCTGCGCATTGCTGAGCTCGTCCCAGCTCCGGCTCAGGTCCTCGAGCCTGATGTCGAAGGCCGGAACATCCGCTCCGCCGGTTGCGTCGTTCAGCGTCGCCGCCTCGGGCGTCACGCCGACGATGTGAAACATCGGCGCGCTCGACGTGGTCGCGAACGCCGCCCCGAATGCCTTCAGATCGTCCTGCGAGGGCGAAGCCCGCTCCAGCCCCGCGATCGCGGGGATCCGGTTCGCGGCCAGCAGGCCCACATGATAACCCAGCAGCGGATAGAAGGAATCGTCGAGATTCCCGAGCCTCGGCAGGTTGATCCGCAGGCTGGCGCGACGGCTGCTCTCGATATGGCATCCGGCCAGGGGCGCACGGCCGGTGAGCGCGACGCAGATATCGAGATAATCGGGATATTTCATCGTCCGCGCGCCGAGAATGCTGTTGGCATAGACGACCGCGTTCGATTCCGCCCAGACGATCTGCTCGCCCTTTCGGGGAGCGCCGTCGAGGAGATAGGGCGCGCAGGTGTAGGTCGGTCGTGCGCCCATGTCCACATAGGCATCGCCGAGCGCGCTCGCGGGCTCCCCGAAGGCAGGGTCGATGCCCTGCGCACGCCAGCGGCGATGATCGACCGAGATGGAGTTGAGCGTCGTCGGCACGGCGACCTTCCCGCCCCAATCCCGCAGCCGCTGCGCGAATTTGAGGGAGCCGGGACCCGTATAGATGCAGCCGTCGATATGCGCCTGGGTCACGTCGATCAGCCGGTCTGCGCCCTGCAGCTCCGCCATGCGCAGAACGATCTTCATCGCCACCTGGGCGGCCTTGCCATGCGCGCCCGTCAAGAAGGCCCTGTCGGCCTCCGTCAGCACCATGCGGGAGGCGACCGGCTCGGAAGGGCCGCGGGAATCCTGGCGGGAATCGTGGATGGCGTGCAGGACTTCGAGCCCCTAGCCGCACGC
>DASRWK010000117.1:0-3002 GCA_035776715.1 Microvirga sp. | reverse complement strand
AAGGATTGATGAAGGCCGCAGCCCCACTCGAGCCCTCGAAGGCGGCTCCACACCGCTTGGTCGAAACGGAAAATTTCGGAATCAATCCGGGCAATCTGCGCATGTTCACCTACGCGCCGCCGGAGCTCGCCTCGTCTCCGGCTTTGGTCGTGGTTCTTCACGGTTGCACCCAGAATGCCGCGAGCTACGACTTGGGTTCCGGATGGTCGGTCCTGGCCGAACGCTATGGCTTCGTGACCCTCTTCCCGGAGCAGAAGGAAGCCAACAATCCCAAGCGCTGCTTCAATTGGTTCCTAACCGGAGACATCGAACGCGACCGCGGCGAGGTCGCCTCGATCCGCCAGATGGTGGAAATCGCCATCCACGAGCACGGCATCGATCGCAGTCGCGTCTTCGTCACCGGACTGTCGGCAGGCGGCGCCATGACGGCCGCCATGTTGGCCACTTATCCTGAGGTGTTCGCCGGCGGAGCCATCATCGCAGGCCTGCCCTATCGATGCGCCACCAGTGTCTCGGAAGCCTTCGAGTGCATGTTCCAGGGGCAAACTCGTCCCGCGCGGGAATGGGGCGACCTGGTGCGCCGTGCCTCGCCGCATCAAGGCCCCTGGCCCAAGGTTTCCGTCTGGCACGGCAGCGCGGACGCCACCGTCAAGCCCATGAATGCGGGCGAGATCATCAAGCAATGGACCGACGTTCACGGTCTTACGGCCTCCGCGAGCCGCAGCGAGACGGTGGACGGCTACCCGCGCCGTGTCTGGACGAGCGATGACGACGAGGACCTGATCGAAGAGTACATCATCAGCGGCATGGCCCACGGCACGCCGCTCGCCACAGGTAACGACGAGAACCACTACGGTGTCGCAGGTCCGTTCCTTCTCGAAGTGGGCATTTCCTCAAGCTATCACATCGCGGAATTTTGGGGGCTCACGGGCAGCGTCGTTTCAAAACGCAAACCGAGCCCCGCAGCGGAATCCGTTGCGGCCGATCAGGCCCGCGCGCCACAGCCTGAGGACGGGCGCATCCGAGGAAAGGAGGCGCCGTCGCCGGTTCAGGATATCGGAGGCGTCATCACGAGGGCGTTGAAAGCCGCAGGGCTCATGCGCTGAGGGCCCTATGGGTCTTTATGAACGCTCATATCATCGTCCGTCCTTTTCTCCCCTGTAACGCAATTCATACGCGTCTGCGCCGGGATGACTTGCGGGCTTCCGTCCTCGATCCCCGCGATCTCCCGCATGATCTTGGTGCGGATGACCATGGCGAACTGCTCCGAATCGTGCAGCGGGATCATGAACGAACCTGCGCCGCCGATCACGCATTCCTTGTAATACACGTCCAGCCCGTCCATCTCCGGACTGCTCTGGGCTTGCCCGAACATGATCGGCAATCCGTTGATGACGATGCCGTCCGCGACCGCCTCGTCCCGCGCGAGCACGACTTTGCGCCCATCGTTGTTGGGCCCGTCACCTGAAATGTCGATGACGCGGCGTGCGGACATCCCACCGAGTTCATTGAAGAGGCCGCGGCTGAAATCGATGATACCGGAAATCGATGTCATGCCAGCCTGACGGATCGGCTTGCCTGCAAGATGATCGGCAAAGGCAATCGCTTTCTCCGGCCCGTCGATGACGGTCCACGGCACGACGACCGTTTGATCCTTGGCGCCGGACCACTCGACATAGGTCACCGCGATCCGACCTGCTGCGCCGTTCCGGATGGCTTCGTGCACCAGGGAGGAGCGGAAGGCTTCCGCGAAGCCTGCGCGCTGCAATCCCTGCTCTTCCGCCTCCATGGAGGAAGAAATGTCAACGGCCACAACGAGTGCGACATCGAGCTGAGGTTCCGCGAGTGCCGGCGTTCGGTCGAGGAGGCCGCCGATGAGAAGAAGGAACGCAAGAACCCACCCGAAACGACGAAGCATGATGACCTCCGCCCTTATCCCTGATCGATGTGATCAATGCCGGTTGCCCCCTCTCAACGCGCCAAGCTGAACTTTGATGCGCCGTGAGGCGAATAAAGATGGGGCCTTCATTGCGCGCACGGTTCGCCATCGGAAGGATTCTTCGGGGCCGGGCGTGCGATTGGTATGCGCAAGCCCTGTTCTTCGCCGACGGGCCGGGCCGGTTATTCGGATCGCCGATGACGGGAGACCGGTCAGACCGTATTACTTCCAGATCCGACAATGCAACACAATCCACTCCCTGGGCGGAGAGCAGACAGGCGGGTGGCGAATCTGTAGATTCCTCTGCGTACCGTAGGGGCAGAACCATGAAACCCGACCTGGACCAGATCTGCGCGCTCACCTCGTTCTCCGTCGGCACTCTCGACGGCCGGGATGCGATGATGGTGATCGAGATGGCCGCCACGGCGGAGGAGTACGAGCAGGGCGTCCGCCGGCAGATGCCGGTGGCCATGACGGCCGAGCATGCACGCGAGTTGGGCGAGGCACTGCTGCTGGCCGCCAAGGCCGCCCTGATGGGCGAAGCGCCATCATACGCCCTCAACTGAGCAGAGAAGCGTCTCATCGGCATGTCCGAGAGGCGCCCATGTCGAAATGAAAATGGTCACGGTGCGCCTCGTTGTAATCGGGGCTGAGTACCACGTCGAAGAAGGAACAGGCTCCGTCCCGCACCGCTCTCAGGAAGGCTGCGTGGCGGGGCCTGTCTCCTTTCCAATCCCGTGCCACTGTCACCTCCTGCCCGTCGGCCAGCACGAAACCTGCAATGTCGATGGCGTTGGCGGTCGCATGCTCGCTCCGGCGGCCCGCCGTGCGATGATTGATGTTGCGGCAGACATAAGTGCCTTGATGAACGACACGCACGACGGCCTGCCCGAGATGGCGGCGTGCCGCGGGACCGATCACATGGCTGTCGAGCAAGGCCCATGCCACCGCCAGAGGGCATGAGGCTATGAAGCTCCGGTTCAGGGATCGGGAAACCTCCCGCACCGAGACGGCATTGGAAATGCCGCAGCCCTCATTGCTCGGGCGATCTGCGACGGGCGTG
>DASRWK010000116.1:0-2646 GCA_035776715.1 Microvirga sp. | reverse complement strand
AGCGCGGTGAAGCGCAGGGGCAGCTCCTCTTCCGAGAGGATCTGCTCGCGCACGAGATTGGTGAGGGTGACTTCCGCCGTCGGGATCATGCCGTAGCGGGCATCCTTGATCATTTTCCGGACGGCCTCGCGCGGCTGGCCTTCGAACGCGGCCGCGACCGCCTGCTCGAGCGAAGAGCCCGGAAAGGCCCAGAACTGATCGTCCTCGAATTTCGGCAGTTGTGCGGTGCCGAACATGGTGTCGTCGCGCACCAGCAACGGCGGGCTCACTTCCGTGTAGCCGTGCTCGTTGACGTGCAGGTCGATCATGAATTGGCCGAGCGCGCGCTCCAGACGGGCGAGCTGGCCTTTCAGAATCACGAAGCGTGCGCCCGACAGCTTGGCGGCGGTTTCGAAATCCATGAGCCCGAGAGCTTCGCCGATCTCGAAATGCTGCTTGGCGCTGTTGATGGTCGGAGGCGTGCCGAAGCGGTAGCGCTCCACGTTTGTGTGCTCGTCGGCGCCGACCGGCACGTCCTCCTTCGGGATGTTCGGAATCGCCGCCAATGCCTCGAACAGGGCCTTGTCGGCGGCGCGCTCGGCCTCCTCCAGCTCGGGCATGGATTCCTTGATGCGGGCCACCTCGGCCATCAGCTCCTGCGCGCGCGCCTCGTCCTTCTTGGCCTTGGCCTGGCCGATCTCCTTGGACATGGCGTTGCGGCGCTCGGTGGCGGCCTGCAGCGCGGAGACCGCGCTTTTCCGGGCATCGTCGAGGGCGATCAGGCGCTCGGACAAGGGCTCCATGCCCCGGTTCCTGAGGCCTTTGTCGAAAGCCGCGGGATTCTCGCGGATGGAACGGATGTCGTGCATGGGACTGACTCAAAGCCTGCTGAAGTGAAGCAGCCTGCCCTTAGCACAGACCGCCCCTTTGTTCACGCCAAGGACAAGCGGCCCTCCGGAATGCTCTCTCGAGCCTTAACCTCCCGCCGCCCGCGCGGCCTCGGCTTCCGCGCGCTTCTTCTCGACCATTCGGACGGAGAAGATGGACGCCTCGTAAAGAAGCAAGGTGGGGACCGCAAGGGCGAACTGGCTGATCACGTCCGGGGGCGTCAGAACCGCCGCGATCACGAACACGATCACGATGGCGTAGCGCCGCTTGCTCTTGAGGAACTCCGAATCGATGAGCCCCGCGCGAGCCAGAAGGGTGAGGATCACCGGCAGCTGGAAGCAGATGCCGAAGGCGAAGATCAGGGTCATGATCAGCGACAGGTATTCGCTGACCTTGGGCAGGAACTCGATCGCCGGCGCGTTGTCCGTCGCCAGCTGCTGCATGCCGACCGAGAAGCGCATCAGCAGCGGCATGGCGATGAAGTACACGCAGGCCGCGCCGATGGCGAAGAGGATCGGTGTCGCGACCAGATACGGCAGGAAGGCCCGCCGCTCGTTCTTGTAGAGGCCGGGCGCCACGAATTTGTAGATCTGCACGGCGATCACCGGGAAAGCCAGGACGCCCGCCCCGAAGGCCGCCACCTGGATCTGCGTGAACAGGTATTCGAGGCCGTGGGTATAGACGAGATGGGCCTTCTCCGGGGAGCCGACCGCCAGCACATAGGGCCACACGAGGATGTTGTAGATGTACTTCGCGGCCGCGAAGCATATGAAGAACATGGCGACGAACGCCACCATCGCCTTGATCAGGCGCGAGCGCAGCTCGGTCAGGTGTTCGATCAGAGGCGCGCGCGATGCCTCGACCTCATCCTCTTCCATGGGGGCGGTGGTCATCAGGCCTTTGCGTCCTGTTTCTCGGGTGCCGCTTCCGCAGCAGTGGCGGCTTTCTGCGCCTCGACCTCTGCCTCACGGCGGAGGGATTCGGCAATGGCTTCCGCCGGGTCGCCCACTGGCGGCGGTGGCAGATCGATCAGCGGCTCGGCCGGCGCGGGCGCACGGCCTTCCACGATGGCCTGGATCGAAGCGTCGCCCGGCGGCTGCTGCGCGGGCGTCTCCGGTGCGGACGTTTCGGGCGCGGCCGTCACCGGCTTCTCGACGGCGTCCTTCAACTCATCCCGGATCGTCTGGATGGGATTGAAGTTCGTATTGAGGGAGGAGACGGAGTCGTTCACGCCCTGGAGCTGCTTCTTGACGTCGTCGAGCTCGGCCTCGCGCATGGCTTCGTTGAACTGCCCCTGGAACTCTGCCGCCATGCGGCGCAGCTTGCCCATGACCTGTCCGACCGTCCGCAGGGCGCGCGGCAGGTCCTTCGGGCCAATCACGATCAGCGCGACGGCGCCGATCATCATGACCTCACCCCAGCTCATGTCCAACATGGCGTGGCCTCGACCTTGCCTTTACTCACCGCGGCCACGCTCGTGGCCGCTACCGAAAACTCAACCGACCTTGTGATCCGTCGTCGCGGCGTTCGTCTGCGTGCCGGTGGCACCGGCCTGATGATCGAGCGTGCGCACCGGCTCGGAAGGCTGCACCGGCTTGGCGGTATCGTCGTCGGACATGCCCTTCTTGAAGGCCTTGATGCCCTTTGCGACATCGCCCATCAGGTCGGAGATCTTGCCGCGCCCGAACAACAGGACGACGATCAGACCCACAACGATCCAGTGCCAAATACTAGCGCCACCCATGGCAATCCTCCTGCGCCTGATGAGGCGCGGCTTTG
>DASRWK010000115.1:0-2066 GCA_035776715.1 Microvirga sp. | reverse complement strand
GCCGAAGGAGACGCCGGAGGAGCTGCCTCCGATCGAGCCAAGCCCTCAGCGCACGTCGGCGGAGCCTGGTCGTCCCGGCAACATCATGGCTCCGGCCGGTTCCGCACAGCCTCTGCCGCCCGCGCCCCCCGTGAGCTCTGCGCCGCCTCAGCAGCGGCAGCCTGCGCGGAGGAGTATCCAGGATTTCAACCGGAGCGCGCCGCTCATCAATACGGACCGCTAAGCGGAGGTAAGAACGGCGAGGACTTCCCCGCCGCTCGGGTTCCGGCTCCTGGGCCAGACGTTCCAGTCGCCGTCGTGCTCCATGGCCAGGCGGAGCATCTGCTTGTAGATGCGGCGCGGAATCTCGATTGCCCCGAACTGCGCCAGGTGCGGGGTCACGAACTGCGTGTCGAGGAGAGTGAAGCCGCCGCGCTTCAGCCGGGCGACAAGGTGGACGAGGGCCACTTTCGAGGCGTCGCGCTCCTTATGGAACATGCTCTCGCCGAAGAAAGCTCCTTTCAGGCGCACGCCGTAGAGGCCGCCCACCAGCCGACCGTCCCGGTAGACCTCGACCGTGTGGCAGAAGCCGGCATCGAACAATTGTCCGTAGAGATCCCTGATCCGCCGGTTGATCCAGGTCTTCTCCCGGTCGGTGGCGGGAGCCGCGCAACCGGCGATCACCGCGTCGAAATCCTGGTCGATCAGAACCTCGAACTCATCGGAGCGGATCGTGCGGGCCAAGCGCTTGGGAACGTGGAAGGCATCGAGCGGAATGATGCCTCTTTCCCGCGGTTCGACCCAGAAGAGGGACGGATCGTCGGCATCCTCGGCCATGGGAAAGATGCCGGCGGCATAGGCCTTGAGCAGGATTTCAGGGGTGACGGTGATGGTATCGTCCGCAGACCGGGTCATTCACCAACCTGTCCAATCGTTCGGGCCCTGCCAGCAAACATAGAACGATCAATGCCTAGGGTTAGACCGGAGAGATGCAGATTTTACGGCGGGATCGTCCCTCCCGGTCTGCCGCATGGGGCGAAAGGGTTTGGGCCCTAATCCCCTTGCGGCCGCCGATCGGGAGGAAGCGCGGCAACGGTCAGGCCTCCTCCAGTCCGCCCGTCTTCAGGAAGTTCTCGAGCCAGTGAATGTCGTACTGGCCGTTCTGAATGTCCGGGTTGCGCACCAGGGTGCGGAAGAGAGGGAGCGTGGTGTCCACGCCGTCCACGACGAACTCGTCGAGGGCGCGGCGCAGGCGCATGAGGCACTCGTTGCGGGTGCGGCCGTGCACGATGAGCTTGCCCACGAGGGAATCGTAGTGCGGCGGGATGCGATAGCCCTGGTAGGCCGCCGAATCGACACGCACGCCGAGGCCGCCCGGCGGGTGGAAGTAGCTGATCGTGCCGGGCGAGGGCCGGAAGGTCGAGGGATGCTCGGCATTCACGCGGCACTCGATGGCATGACCCTCGATCTTGATGTCTTCCTGCTTGACCGAGAGCGGATGTCCGGCCGCCACGCGGATCTGCTCGTTCACCAGGTCGATGCCGGTGATCATCTCGGTCACCGGATGCTCCACCTGGATGCGGGTGTTCATCTCGATGAAGTAGAACTCGCCGTCCTCGTAGAGGAATTCGATGGTGCCTGCGCCCGCGTATTGCAGTTCCTGCATGGCTTTGGCCACGACGCCGCCGATGCGCTCGCGCATCTCGACGTTCAGGGCCGGCGAGGGGCCTTCCTCCCACACCTTCTGATGGCGGCGCTGCAGGGAGCAGTCGCGCTCGCCGAGGTGAATCGCGCCGCCCTTGCCGTCTCCGAGAACCTGGATCTCGATGTGGCGCGGCTTCTCGAGGTACTTCTCGATATAGACCGCGTCGTCGCCGAAGGCGGCCTTGGCCTCGGTCCTGGCGGTCTGGAGCGCGTGGACGAGGTCGTCCTCCGTGCGCGCCACCTTCATGCCGCGCCCGCCGCCGCCGGAGGCCGCCTTGACCAGGACCGGGTAGCCGATCTCGGAGGCGAGCCGCAGCGCCTCCTCCTCGTCCCTGATCGCGCCCTTCGATCCCGGCACGACCGGGATGCCGAGGCTCTCGGCC
>DASRWK010000114.1:0-1971 GCA_035776715.1 Microvirga sp. | reverse complement strand
GAATCGCCCAACACCAAGGCCGTCATCCCCCGGGCTTGTCCCGGGGATCCAGACACGCTGGCCGAGCGGAACTGGCGCGATCAGTGTCTCTGGATGGCCGGCACGAGGCCGGCCATGACGGCGAGGGAGTTTGGTGCAGCCCCCGAGGAGCTTTACGAAGTCACGACCTCGCCCTCGGGAGCGCCCCGGCCGAGGACGTCCGGCAGCGGGTCGCCCTCCGCCACGAAGCGCATGGACACCGAGTTCATGCAATAGCGCTCGCCGGTAGGAGGCGGGCCGTCGGGGAACACGTGGCCGAGATGGCCCTCGCAGCGGGCGCAGCGGATCTCGGTGCGGATCATGCCGTAGCTCGTGTCGCGCACGAAGGCGATGTGGGCGCGGTCGATGGGGTCGAAGAAGCTCGGCCATCCGGTGCCGGATTCGAACTTCGCGCCGGACTTGAACAGGGGCAGCCCGCAGAGGCGGCAGCAATAGGTGCCCTTCTCCTTCGCCTCGTTGAAGATGCCGCAGAAGGGCCGCTCGGTTCCGTGCTCAAGGAGGACGCGCTGCTCCTCGTCGTCGAGATCCTCCACGAGCCTGCGGAATTCCTCGGGGGAGGGGGGCGTCAGATCGAAGCCGGCGCGGGAGCGCTTGCCTTCCGTGGTGGTCATGTCTGCCATGGGTCACTCCTAACCGCGGGTGGGGTCTGGTCCCATACATAGGCAGGCGGCGCCTGAATCACCACGCTTTATTATCCGCCCCGGCGCTGCTAAAAGGCTCCCATGCCCATGGATTTTCAGGCTCGAACTCCGGCCCTTACCTGGCCTTCGCGAATTATCGGCCCGGCCCTCGCGTGACCCGCGAAGGTCCGGGATCTTTGCCGTTCGCCTCAAAACACAGCCTGAATGGAGCCCCGCCCAGGGGCCGCTTGGATCATTGACCGTCATGACCGATAGACCTGAGAGCCCCGCTCGCGACTATTCCGAAACCCTCTTCCTGCCGCAGACCGATTTTCCCATGCGGGCAGGCCTCCCTCAGCGCGAGCCTCTCTTCCTGGAACGCTGGAACAAGATGAAGCTCTACGAGCGCCTGCGCGAGGTCCAGAAGGGCCGCACACGCTTCGTGCTTCATGACGGCCCTCCCTATGCCAACGGAAACATCCATATCGGCCATGCCCTCAACAAGATCCTGAAGGATCTGATCGTCCGCTCGCAGGGGATGCTGGGCTTCGACTCCAACTATGTTCCGGGCTGGGACTGCCACGGACTTCCCATCGAGTGGAAGATCGAGGAGGAGTACCGCGCCAAGGGAAAGAACAAGGACGAGGTTGCGATCGTCGAGTTCCGTCGCGAGTGCCGGGCCTTCGCCGAGAAGTGGATCGACGTGCAGCGCGAGGAGTTCAAGCGCCTCGGCGTCGGCGGCGACTGGGCGAATCCCTACCTCACCATGTCCTATGACGCGGAAGCGCAGATCGCCCGCGAGATCATCAAGTTCGCGATGAGCGATCAGCTCTATCGCGGCTCGAAGCCGGTCATGTGGTCCTCCGTCGAGAGGACGGCGCTCGCCGAAGCCGAGGTGGAGTATCACGAGAAGACCTCCACCACGATCTGGGTGAGGTTCAAGATCACCAACACCCTCGACGGCGATCTCGACGGCGCCTCGGTCGTCATCTGGACGACGACGCCCTGGACGATCCCGGCCAACCGCGCCATCGCGTACGGCGAGAACATCGCCTACGGCCTCTACAAGGTGACCGAGGCCGCCGAGGACAACTGGGCGAAGGTGGGCGATCGTCTCGTCCTGGCCGACAAGCTCGCGGCCGACGTGTTCGCGGCTGCCCGCGTCGCCGGATACGAGCGCGTGAAGGACGTGCTGCCGGTGATGCTCGAGCGCTGCGCGCATCCGTTCCGCGGCCTCGAGGGCGCGAACGGCTACTGGGATTTCGGCGTGCCGGTGCTGCCGGCCGATTACGTCACGGACGATGCGGGCACG
>DASRWK010000113.1:0-3406 GCA_035776715.1 Microvirga sp. | reverse complement strand
GGAAGCCGAGCCCCGTCAAGGTCCGCTCGAAACCGGCGGCACTGCGTTCATCGACGGCGAACTCGACGAATTCGACGCCCGAACATTTTGCCTTCGGCGGAAGAACAGGGTGATCGGGCAAAGCCGTTCCCGTCCGCTGGCGCAGGTCGTCGAGCATCACGACAAGGGAGCGCTGCCCATCGATGGCGACGCTTCGCGCAGCGCCGGCCCGGAAGCGGTCGTTGAAGATCTCCAGGGAGAGAAGCCCGTCGAATCCCGTCGCTCCGAGCGCATCCATGAACGCGTCGACGGGCAGGTCACCCTGCCCCGGAAAGCAACGGTAATGCCTGCTCCAGGACAGGTAATCCATGTCGAGTTTCGGTGCATCGGCCACCTGCACGAGAAAGATCTTGTCCGGCGGAATGGAGCGGATGGCGGACAGGTCGGTCCCGCGGGCCAGAACATGGAACGAGTCGAGCACGAGCCCGACCGCAGGATGGTTCGCCCGTCGCACGACTTCCCAGGAATCCCGGTAGTCATGGATGTGGCGTCCCCAAGAGAGCGCCTCGAAGGCCACCCGCATGCCGCGCCTCGCGGCGCGTTCACCGAGTTCATGGAAGTCAGCCGCCGCCCGCTCGATTCCGCCCAGCGAATCCGGAGAGATATTGCTGCACACCATCAGGAGATCGCAGCCGAGCTCCTGCATGACGTCGAACTTGCGCTCCGCTCGGGCAAACACCTTCGAGCGCTGCGGCTCAGGCATACCCTCAAAATCACGGAACGGCTGAAAGGTGATCGTTTCAAGCCCTAACCCTTCGATCATGCGTCGAGCATCGGCAGGCGTGCCGTTGAAGGACAGGAGATCGTTCTCGAAGATTTCCACTCCCTTGAACTGCGCGGCTGCGATGGCCTCGATCTTCTCGGTCAGGGTGCCGCTCAGGCACACGGTAGCAATGGCGGTACGCATCCTTGTCGGTCCGTTTCCTCTTTGCACGGGAGCGCAGTCGGTTGCCCCGCTCTTTTTCGTCAGCTGATGGTTCCTGTGGCGAGCGCATGCTCGACGCCACCGGCGACATGGCGCCTCAGCACCTCGCAGGCACGGGCGGCGTCCCGTTCCAGAGCGCATTCCAGAAGCTCGGCATGCTCATTGGCGGCGATCTCGCCGCGATAGCTCAGGGCGATCATCTGGTAGCGCAGGTATTTGTCGAAAACCGCCGCGTGGTTGTCGATCAGCATCTTGGATCCGCATGCGGAGATGAGGGCCTGGTGGAACTGCCAGTCGTAGCGCTTCCATTCCTCCGTATGAGACCTGTCGCCTTGAGCCATCCGCTCTTCCATCCGGGCAAGCCGGTGGTGGGCGGCGACGACGCGGCCCTCCCATTCCATATCGCCGGACCGGAAGGACTGCTCCAGCGCGCGGCACTCAAGGAGTTGCCGGAGGGCGGCGATCTCCCTCAGATTGGCGATCGACACGGGCGCCACCTCGAACCCCTTTTGGCCCTCGGCGACCACCAATCGCTCCGAGTGGAGGCGGTTCAGGATCTCGCGCAGGGTGCTGACGCTCGCGCCATAATCGGCCTTTAGCCGCTCGAGCTTCAGCTTCTTGCCCGGCGGCAGGCGTCCGAACACGATGTCGGACCGGATCTTCTGATATGCGCTTTCTCCGACCGTGGAGGGTGGGATGACGTGCACGTCGTCGCTCATTTCAGCGCTCCGCTCTTCAGCGTATGAGTCACGCATCCGTTCACATGCCGGTTCAGCACCTCACAGGCCCGCTTCGCATCTCGGCTCAGGGCACAATCGAGCAGCGTCCGATGCTCCTCCGCGGCGATCTCCCCGCGGAAGACCACGGCCACCATCTGGTACCGAAGGTACTGGTCGAAGACACCGCCATAGAGATCGAGCAGGGTCTGAGAGCCGCACGCCTCTATGAGCGAGTAATGGAACTCGCGATCATAGCGCTTCCAGATCTCCATCCCCTCCTGGTCTCCGGCCATCATCCGCCGCTCCATGAACGCAAGCTTGTGATGGGCAGCCACAACCCGGCTCTCCCACTCCAAATCCCCGGCGGCGAAGGACAGCGGCAGGGCATAAGTCTCCAGGAGCAGCCGCATCGCCGCAACATCCTCGAAGCCCGCAGGGGAGACCGGGGCGACCCGGAAGCCGCGCTGCCCCTCGGCAAACACGAACCCCTCCGACGAGAGCCGGCTCAGGATCTCGCGCAGGGTGCTGACGCTCGCCCCGTAGCCCTCCGCCAGCCTGTCGAGCCTGAGCCGTAGCCCGGGCGCGAGGCGCCCGAACACGATGTCGGCCCGGATGCGGTCATAGGCGCGATCCGCGATGGATGTGGCCAGCAATTCGATACTCATCCGGCTGTCACCCTGTCTCGAGCCCGCATGAGAAACATCTCCAGGAACGCCCTGCCTCTCCAGACAGGGTACCAATCATACGCTGAAACGCAAAATATCAGATGATTTGTAAAATGCCTATTGATTTAAGAATACTCGGACCTGATAGTGCTGCTCAAGACGCAGACCAATGCGCAGCAACTGAAAGGAGAGGGAACCATGAGACTCGACATCAACCGGCGTGCCCTGATGGCCGCAGGCGCAGCCCTTCTGGCCTGGAGCGTGGCTGGCTCCGCGTCCGCGCAGACGCCCACGAATCTGAAATTCTCCGCCGTATTCTCGGAGCAGGACATCCGGGCCAGGATGATGAAGCGCTTCGGCGATGAGATCAAAGCCCAAGGCTTCAACCTTCAACCCTATTACGGTGGCACCCTGTTCAAGCAGGGTACCGAGCTCGTCGCCATGCAGCGCGGCAATCTCGAGATGGGCAACATCGCGCCGCAGGACATCTCGAACCAGATCCCGGAATGGTCCATCGTCACTTCCGCCTACCTGTTCCGCGATGCCGACCACCTGAAGAAGGTCTTCGCCAGCGATGTCGGACAGCAGCTGAAGACAATGGCTTCAGATAAGCTGGGCATCCACATCCTGGGCCCCACCTATTTTGGCGCCCGCCAGGTGGGTCTGAAGCCCAACAAGAAGATCAGCACGCCCGAGGACCTTGCCGGCATCAAGCTGCGCATGCCGGGCGGGGACGCCTGGCAGTTCCTCGGCCAGGCGCTCGGCGCCAATCCGACTCCGATGGCCTATGCCGAGGTCTATACCGGTCTGCAGACCGGCGCCATTGACGGGCAGGACAACCCGCTGCCGAACGTGCAGAACATGAAGTTCTACGAGGTCAGCTCGCAGATCGTGCTCACCTCGCACCTCGTCGGCTTTGACCTTCTCGCCATATCGAAGAAAGTGTGGGACGCCATGCCGCCGGAGAAGCAGGCGGCCTTCCAGGCGGCCGCCGACAAGGCGGTCGAGTGGAGCACCCGGGAGCATCTCAAGAAGGAGGCGGAGCTTGCCGGTTTCTT
>DASRWK010000112.1:0-5185 GCA_035776715.1 Microvirga sp. | reverse complement strand
GGGTATTGGCCGAGCCGTGTGGCCGGCGGACCTTCGGGGAAAGGAATGACGGGCGGCTGACCAGCCCAAAACCGTTCACAGGCGTTCTGACAGGAGCCGCCGCATCCTGCCAGCTTGGTCGGGCGGGTTAACCCAGTCTGTTCCTTCGGGCCCCGCGAGCCGCAGCGTCGGTGCGAAGCCGTGATGCGGCGCGAGGATATCTGTGCCTGACCCGAAGCGTTCCTCGATGCTCCGCAATGCGGATCCAGCTGCCGCGCGGAACGAGAAGCGTGGGACAAGCCGCGCATCAATAGTCCCACCGCTGTGCCTTTGCGACGAGGAAGTCACGGAATGCCTGGAGGCGTGCGACAGAACGCATCTCGTCCGGATAGACCAGATAGCTCTCCAGCGAGGGCATCTCGACGTCCCGTAGAACCTGCTTGACCTCGGGATGGTTTATCATGGCGTAGTCTGGGGCCATCCCGATCCCAGCGCCGCTCGCAATGGCACGCCTCAGGGCGAGGCTGTCGTTGACCACCAGGTGCCTGGGGCGAGGATCCTTCGGATTGCGTCCCATGGTTGCCAATCGATGCAGATCGAGGATGAATCCCGGCTGGTCACCACCAAGGCAGACGATGCGATGGCGATCGAGATCCTCCACGCTCGTGGGCTCGCCGAAGCGGTCCAGGTAAGCGACAGCGGCATATGCATGATACTGGATCGTAAACAGACGCCGTTGAATCAGATCGGGTTGTGTGGGGCGGCGTAGCCGAATGGCGAGATCCGCCTCCCGCATGGCGAGGTCCAATTCATTATTCGTCAGGATCAGCTCAATCCGCACCTCAGGATAGAGATCGAGGAATTCCTTGATGCGCTGGGCAAGCCAAATGCCGCCGATGCCGATGGTCGCCGTGACTTTGAGCGATCCTGCCGGGCGCTCGCTGGTCTCGGTGAGGCGTTGGCGTGTCATCTCCAGGCGCAGGCGCATCTCTTGTGCGGCCTTGAAGAGCACGTCTCCGTGTTCCGTCAGGATCAGACCGCGGGCATGCCGATGAAACAGGGGAATTTTCAACTCCTGCTCAAGGGCACTGATCTGGCGGCTGACCGAGGATTGGTTCACCCCGAGCTTTTCGCCGGCCCGGGTGAAGCTTCCCGCTTCCGCGACCTCATAGAAGAGTCTGATTTTGTCCCAATCCAACCTGATCCCTCATGTCCATCCCAAAGTGGAAACTCCTGTCCTGGCGTATCGCAGCCGAAAGGTTCCGTCACCTTTCAGATACGCCTCTTCGAGGAGCAGCCTCCATCCGGCAAGTTAACGGATTCAAATTTATAGCCAAGTCGGTGGTGGTGGAGCTTCAAGAGCTATCTTGAGCCAGCCAGCGGGCAGTGCCCAGGATGCGCAATCCGGTCGCGTTCGCCGTGCGGTCGCCAGAATTCGCCGTAACGATAGCCCCACGGCTTCCGGCAATCCTCGGATCGAGGAGCCTAGAGCGCTTTTTCGGCGAAGCGGATCCGGTTCACCGCCAGAACAATGCGGCAAACCAACGAAGAGAGATGATTCCATGCAAGTGGAAACAGCTCTCGTCCGCCCCGGTGCGTAAGAGCCGGTATCGGTCGTGCGGCCGGAATGCGAAAGTTTGCCCTGGCTGGTGCGCGGGCCCCCCAGATCGCCTTATCCATTCGGTTTCGATCTCCGGGTGTCACATCTCGCCGAAGTGACGAAGCATCCGCTCGGCATCCGCCTCCCAGCCCGTGAAAAGCCGGAATGCGCCGACGGCCTGGAAGACGGCCATGCCGCCACCGGACATGGTGCGGCACCCGCGGGCCCGTGCTTGGTTCAGCAGTTCCGTCTCCAGCGGGAAGTAGACGATGTCCGCAACCCACAGGTCCGGGCGCAAGAGCTCGGCCGGGATGACCATGCCGGGATACTTCGCCATGCCGAGCGGGGTCGTGTTGACCATGCCGTCGGCGGCCGCCATGGCATCCGCCACGGCAGTGCCCGCTCTTGCGCGGCGAACCCCGAACCGGTCGCGCAGGGCAGCGGCGAGGTCCTGGGAGCGGGCCTCATCCGTGTCGACGAGCGTGATCTCACCTGCTCCCAGGCTCAGCAGGGCGTGAGCCACGGCGGCACCTGCGCCGCCTGCGCCGAACTGGACGACCCGGTCGATCCGGACGTCTGGCAGCTCGCGCCGGAAGCTTTCGGCAAAGCCCCACCAATCCGTGTTGTGACCGACGCGGCGGCCGTCCTTCAGCACAATGGTATTGACAGCACCCAGTGCCGCCGCATCGGGCGAAAGTTCATCGAGCAGGGGGATTACGGCCTGCTTGCAGGGATGGGTGACGTTGAGCCCGGCAAAGCCGAAGCGTTGCGCAGCGGTCAGGATTTCGGGGAGGGCGCCCGTATCGAGGTCGAGCGTCTCCAGGTCGATGAGCCTGTAGACGTAGCGAAGTCCCTGCTCGGCGCCCTCCCGCTCATGCAGTCTCGGCGTCCGTGACGCCTGGATGCCGCTTCCCACCAGTCCCACGAGAATGGAAGGGGAGGTTGATGCCATTGCGGCCTCATCGGTCCAGGGTAAGGTCCTGGAGGGCGGATCGCTTGCCATGGGGCTCAGGTCCCTGCGGAGGATTGATCGAGCAAGTCGAGGATCGCCCGCACTGCAAACGGGTAGCCCCTGGTGCCCAGACCGGCGATGACAGCGCTCGCTACCGGGGAGACATAGGACTTGTGATAGATCGGATCGCGCTTGTGGATGTTCGAGATGTGAAGCTCGATCAGCGGGCCTGGAAACATCTTCAGAGCATCCATGATCGCCATGGAGGTGAAGGTAAAGGCAGCCGGGTTGATGATGATGCCAGCGCCTTCGTCTATAGCCTCGTGCACCCACTCGATGATCTCGTACTCCCGGTTCGATTGCCGGAACACGATAGGGTGGCCTGCGGCGGCTTCCCGGCACATCGCTTCGACTTCGGCGAGTGTTGTCCGCCCGTAGATCTCGGGCTCGCGGGTCCCTAGGCGGTTGAGGTTGGGGCCGTTGAGAATATAGATCGGCTTGCTCATCGGTGTGTATCTCTGAAGGGAGCAGGCTCAACCCTGGTAGCCGAAGAGGCGCGGCAGCCAGAGCACGGTTTCGGGCACGAAGGTCAGGATCGCCAGGGCGGCCATCATCGCAAGGAGGAAGGGCAGCACGTCGCGCACGATGGCGCGCAGAGGCTCCCCCGATATGTTCGCCATGACGAACAGCAGCAGCCCGTAAGGCGGCGTGATCAGGCCGATCATGATGTTGATGACGACCACGACCCCGAAATGCACCATATCGATTCCCAGTGCCTGCGCCGTGGGGATGAACACCGGCACCACGATGAGCAGGATCGCCGTTCCTTCGAGCGCGCAGCCCAGGATCAACAGCAGGACGTTGACCAGGATCAGGAACCCGACCGGTGAGAGATCCCAGCTCGAGAGGAGCGCCTTCACCCCTTCGGGGATGTTCTCGACCGTAACGACATAGTTGAACACGAGCGAGCCCGCGATCAGCATTCCAATGGAGGTGGAGGTCCGGGCGCTGACCGCGAGCGATCGATAGAAGTCACGCCAGCTCACGCTCCGGTAAAGACCGGCCGAGATGAGAAGCGCATAGGCAGCCGCGACAGCCGCCGCCTCGGTAGGGGTCATGACGCCGCTATAGATGCCGCCGAGCAGAACGACCGGCATCATCAGCGAGGGAAAGGCGTTCCAGGTGATCCGCGGCAGCTTGCGCAAAGGCACCGGCTTCTCGACGGGGAAATTCCGGCGGTGCGCCGTGATGGCCACGATGATCATCTGGCTCAGGGCCATCAGCAGTCCCGGGACGACGCCGCCGAGAAAGAGAAAGCCGATGGAGGCATCGGAGACGAGGGCATAGAGCACCATCGGAATCGACGGCGGGATGATGGGTCCGATCACGGACGAGACCGCTGTCGTCGCAGCTGCGTAGCTCCGCGTATAGCGGCCGTCGCGGGTCATCATGGCCTGCATCATGCGCCCTGTGCCGGCGGCGTCGGCGATCGCCGAGCCCGACATGCCGGCGAAGATGATGCTCTGCAGGATGTTGACTTGGGCAAGACCACCGCGGAAGCGTCCGACCAGCGCATTGCAGAACGTCATGAGGCGGTCGGTCATGCTGCCGATATTCATGAACTCCGCAGCCAGGATGAACAACGGCACCGAGAGGATGACGTAGTTGGAATACATGCCGTTGAGGAGCTGCTCGGCGGCCGTTCCCATGTCCAAGCCTGCGAGCAGCAGGTAGAGGATCGAGCCGGCGATCATCGAATGCCCGATGGGCAGCCCAAGGAAGGCGAGGGCGGTGATCGTGACGAGCGCGAGCGAGAATGGGCTTGTCAGGTTCATGCGCCGGAACTCGCCTTGGTCGGATCCAACTCTTCCGGCGCAACGCCCCGCAGAGCCCGCCAGGCAAGCCAGACATAGCGGATGATCGTGGCGGCCGCGAAGACGATGTAGATCGAGAACAGCCAGTCGAACCGGATCTTGAGATAGCTGGTCTTCTCCACCTTCATGAAGGTGACGTAGTCGAGGACTGCCGGGAACGAGATGGCGTAGAGCACGATCAGCGCGACCGCGGTGATGAGCATCATCACGCGGCGGGATCCCGGGCCTGCGGCGCCGTAGATGATGTCGAAACGGATCTCCTCGCGCTCACTGACGACGAAGGAGGCGCCCCATAGGACGAGCCAGATCCAGAGGATGACACTGATCTCATGGGTCCAGCCGATCGGGAGGTTGAGGACGTACCGAAACGCGATCTGCAGGAGAAATGCCAGGAACATCGCCGCCAGCATGGCGGCCGCCACGTTCTCCGCACGCCGCGCGAGCCAGGAGCCGATTGCCTGCAATGATGAGGTCATGGAAACCGTCGTCCTTGCGAGAAGTGCCTGATCATTCGTTGTCGGCCAGCCGCCGGAGCCTCAAGCTCCGGCGGCTGGAACGTCTCAAGCCCTACATCGCATTGATCTTCTCGAGCATGCCCGGAGGCCAGCTCTTCGCGAGGTCCGACGCGAGATACTTCTTCTGGGCGAACTCGCGGAATGCCTTGAGATCGGGCGTGTAGACGTCGAGGCCCTTCTCCTTGAAGAAGGTCGCGAGCTCCGCTTCCTGCTTCAGGTGTTCCTGCGTGCTCCACTCGATTGCCCTGTCGGCGGCCGCCTGGAA
>DASRWK010000111.1:0-5999 GCA_035776715.1 Microvirga sp. | reverse complement strand
TGCAATCTTGTTGAAACGACGGGCCATGCCCAGATATCCTCGCTGCTCCTGAAAGGGCCAAGAGGTACAGGCATAACATGGAACGCCCGCTTCTCGTCTATACGACCTTTCCCGATGTGGACACCGCGCTCGCGATCGGGGAGAGCCTGGTTCGCGATGGGCTGATCGCCTGCATCAACGTTCTGCCGGGAATGCGCTCGGTCTATGCCTGGAAGGGGGCGGTCGAGCGCGGAGAGGAGGCTGTCGGCATTCTCAAGACCCGCAGGAGCCTGCAGGAGCGGGTCCATGAAGCCTTGAAGGACCGGCACCCCTACGAGACTCCGGTCGTCTTCTTCATCGAGCCGGCAGGGGCCGACGCGGCCACCCTCGACTGGCTCGTCGGGGAAACTGCAGGTCAGAGAGAATAGCCCTGACCTGTCATGGCCGGGCTTGTCCCGGCCATCCCGGTCCGAAAGGCGCGGCGCTTGCGGAAGTGGGATCACCGGCACGAGGCCGGTGATGACGTGACAGGAGGAGACGCGAGATCATAGCGAGGCTCAGACCGCGGAGCTCCACTGCACCGGCACGAAGCGATAGCCGTTTCCTTCCTTCGCGATATGGCCGGTGGCCGGGAAGGGAGCATGATAGAACGCGACCTGAGTCCGTTCCGAGGCCGCCATGTCGAGCATGCGGCGGCGGGTGGCGCGGGCCTGGTCGGCGTCCATGTCGAAGATGGGGGACCAATCCGGATGACGCACGAACAGGGCCGGATGATTCGTGACGTCCGACATGATCATCAGCTTGCCGGAGCCTGAGGAGAGCATAAAGGCCGTGTGCCCCGGCGTATGGCCGTGAGCGGCGATGCTCGTGAGGCCGGGCACGATCTCCTTGTCCATTTCGTAGCGCTTGACGTCCTCGGCGATCGGGCCGAACACCCGGCGCGCGCCCTGGAAGGCTCCCTTCATACCCTCGGGAGCCTGGTTCATACGCGCATCGTCCATCCAGAAGGCCCATTCGGCTTCCGGCACCATAATCTCGGCATTGGGGAACACCGCAGCGCCGTCCTTCAGGCGAAGGCCGTTGATGTGGTCGCCGTGAAAATGGCTGATCACCACCGTGTCGACCTGATCGGGATCGAAGCCCGCGGCACGGAAATTCTCCATCCAGCGGCCAGATGTCGGCGCACCCATGTCGCCGTTGCCCGTGTCGATCAGGGTCAGCCGGTCACCTTGGTTCAGGACGAGGGTGTTGAACGTGATCGGCAGGGCGTCGCTGGGCAGGAAGGCCTCCTGCGTGGCAGCCTGGACGTCCTTGAGTTCCGCGTTCCTGACGAATCCCTCGAGGGGACGGCGCGCGAAGCCGTCGTTGATGACCGTCACTTCGATGTCGCCGACCTTGTAGCGGTAGAACCCGGGGGCTTGTCGCGACCCCGTGGTTGTGGGGGAGGCCGGGGTGCTGGGAGTCGCGGTATTGGTCTGAGCCAAGGCGGCGGATCCTCCGATAGGAGCGGCGGCAAGAGCGGTACCGGCAAGAATGCCACGGCGTGTGATGGTCATGAGTGTTCTCCCGACATCGATGCCATGAGCCTAGAACGGCCCAGCTTCCGGGCAAGAGAACGGTCCTTCACAACTCAGCGAGCGGGAGGCGGTTCCTCACGGATCCGGGAGGTCAGGTGATGCAGGGCGATGCCGCTCGTGGTGGCGACGTTCAGGGAGTCGAACCCGCTGCTCATGGGGATGGACGCGGTGCGGGTCCGGGAGAGCAGATCGGGGGGAAGGCCCGGCCCTTCGGCGCCGAGCAGCAGCGCCATGCGGCGCGTGGGCCTTACCTGCGAAAGGACCTCCGTTCCCGAGGGAGAAAGCGCCAGGATGTCGAACGACGCCGCCTGAAGAGCCTGCACCATCGCATCGGCCGAAGCGGCGCGGGTGAAGGGCACCACGAGCGCACCTCCGACGGAGACGCGAATCGCTTTCCGATACAGGGGGTCGCAGCTCTCGGAATCGAGCAGTACGCCCTGCGCCCCGAAGGCGGCGGCATTGCGGAAGATCCCGCCGACATTGTCGTGGTTCGCCAATCCGACGAGGCCCAGGACGAGCGCATCCTGCGGCAGCGCCGCCAGAAAATCATTGACGGGCGGCAGGGGCGCACGATGCGCAACCGCCAGAATCCCGCGATGGATCGGAAACCCCACGATGGCGTCCATGACCCGGCGGTTGGCCATGTAGACCGGCACGTCCGGAGGCAGGTCCTCAAGGGGTTCGCTCAGGCTCCCCACGCGGTTCTCGGCGAGCAGGAGGGACTCGATCTCGAAGCGCCGCTGCTTCAGCAGCACCCGCAGGACCACCTCGCCCTCGGCGATGAAGCGGTGCTGCCGTCCCACCAGATCCCGCTCGCGCACGGCGCGATAGGGCTCGATCCGCGGATCGTCCGGGTCGGAAATCGCAATCGGCATCGGCTGTCCCTCGCGTCCGGCACCGCTTGCGCGGCGTGCACTCTCCTATGGCAGCGATGCGGGCGGAACAACGACTTTCGCTCCCGGTTAGCCCTTCGACAAGGAAGGGCCTCTCTGCGGCCCTCATCGAGGAGATCGGAAATGTTCGATATTGCTGACGGATGGGTATGGGGTCTCGTGATCGTCGGCGGGCCGCTGCTGATCGGAGTTTTCATGCTCGTCTTCGCCAACCGCCGCAACAGACTGAACCGGGCCGAGCGCGAGGCATCGGAAAAGGGCGCTCACGAGAACTGGGGCAAGGAGCGGGTTCGCTGACGGTTGGAGCAGGGGCGCGAAACTGCGCCCGGACGATCAAGGAAAAGTGAATGGTGCCGGTGGAGAGGATCGAACTCCCGACCTTCGGTTTACAAAACCGCTGCACTACCGCTGTGCTACACCGGCTCTCGTGTGATGCTGAGGTAGCAGCACCCCGCGTGGGACGCAAGTTCCCTTGGCAGGTAAAAATTAAGTGCTTCTGCGCACCGAAACCATCCTCCGATTGTGGAATTGTCAGGAAAAGGATGGTTTAGGAGACGGTGGCATGACGACCCTAAAGGGTTCCAGAAAAAGCAGAATTTCTCTTCGTGGGGGCAGGGCTGCGTTCGTTGCCTCTCTCGCAATAGCAGCCGGGATCGCATTCGCGCCGATGCCGGCGGAGGCTGCCCGCGCGCCGCGCGAAGCTCCTGCCGCCAAGGCCTTGAAGAGCAATGGCACGGCCGTGGCTGTAAAGGACGTGGAGGAGACCGGTTCCATCGAGACTGATGCGGTCGATACCTCCACCTGCGACCGGTCCCGCAAGCGGCTCTTCGTCGAGGGCGAAGGCTGGATCGTGCGGCGGGTGACGACCTGCTACTGACCGTTGGCACCGCCTGCCACAGAAATGAAAAGCCCCGCCTGAGGCGGGGCTTTCCGTTTTCAAGTGGCGTGAGCGTTTAGCGCACACCCTCGTACGTCATGATATCACGATCCTTCGTCTCCGGCACGAACAGGAGGCCGACCACGAAGGTCACGAGAGCGATCACGATCGGGTACCACAGGCCGTAGTAGATGTCGCCGGTGGCAGCCACCATCGCGAAGGCCGTGGGAGGCAGCAGGCCGCCGAACCAGCCGTTGGCGATGTGATAGGGCAGCGACATCGCAGTGTAGCGGATGCGGGTCGGGAAGAACTCGACCAGTGCCGCGGCGATCGGGCCGTACACCATGGTGACGTAGATCACGAAGAGCGTCAGGATGGCGATGGCCTTCAGCGCCTGAGCATTGCTGAGGGCGGAGAAGAAGCCGTTGACCTTCAGGATGCTCGGGTCGCCGGCCTTCGGATAGCCTGCCTCGGTGGCCGCAGCCGTGAAGGCCGTGATGTTGGCCGGAATCGCATCAGCGATCGGGACGTCCCTTCCGTTGAAGGTCACCCGCGGCTCGGTGCCGGCCGCGGCCGGGACGAGCTCGTACTTGACCGCCGAACGGGCTAGGGCCACGCGGGCGATATCGCATTTCGCGGTGAAGGTGCGGATACCGACCGGGTCGAACACCGAACCGCAATTTGCAGGATCGGCCACGACCTGAACCTTCGCCGTTTCCAGAGCCTGGGTCAGGTTCGGGCTGACGACGTTGGTGAGGGCTCCGAAGAGCGGGAAGTACGTGATCGCCGCGATCAGACAGCCACCGAGAATCACCGGCTTGCGGCCGATCTTGTCGGAGAGAGCGCCGAACACGATGAAGCCGCCAGTGCCGATGATCAGCGACCAGGCGATCAGCACGTTCGAGGTGAGCAGGTCGACCTTGAGAATGCTCTGGAGGAAGAACAGGGCGTAGAACTGGCCCGTGTACCACACCACGGCTTGACCGATCGCGAGACCGATCAGGGCGATGAGCACCATCTTGGCGTTGCCCCACTGGCCGAAAGCTTCCTTCAGAGGAGCCTTCGACTGGGTGCCCTCTTCCTTCATCTTCTTGAAGGCCGGGGATTCCTGCATCTGCAGACGAATCCAGACCGAGATGCCGAGAAGCACCACGGAGAGCAGGAACGGGATGCGCCAGCCGGCGATGGGCCAACCCTCGCCCGTCTGGAAGCCCTGCTCGCCCATCCAGGTACGAAGGACCAGAATGACCGCGAGAGAAAGCAACAGGCCGACGGTGGCCGTCGTCTGGATGAAGCTGGTGTAGAAGCCGCGGCGACCGACGGGAGCATGTTCCGCCACGTACACGGCAGCGCCGCCGTATTCACCGCCCAGCGCCAGGCCCTGGAGCATGCGCAGCACGATCAGGATGACGGGAGCGATCCAGCCGATCTGGTTGTAGCTGGGCAGCAGGCCGACCAGGAAGGTCGAGACGCCCATGATCAGAATGGTGATCAGGAAGGTGTACTTGCGGCCGACGAGGTCACCGATTCGGCCGAAGAAAATGGCGCCGAACGGGCGAACCAGGAAGCCTGCCGCGAAGGCGAGGAGTGCGAAGACGTTGCGGGTCGTCACGTCGAACGCGGAGAAGAACTGCGCGCCGATGATCGTGGCGAGAGACCCGTAGAGGTAGAAGTCGTACCATTCGAAAACGGTACCGAGCGAAGAGGCGAGAATCACCTTCTTCTCTTCGCGCGTCATCGGCCGCGGTGCGGCGGCCGAACGCGTGGTGGTGGCTGCTGTTGCCATAGCGTTCCCTTCCATTCTGGGTCAGTCCGGTGGTCCGGATCTGTCGCTTCAGGCGGATTGCCGTTCGCCTGAGCTGAGGCATCGAGGCCATGGCGAGTGGCCAAGGATGCTATGGGAGGTGAGGCTAACGCGGCAGGTGCTCTCCACAATTGCCAATTCGTATTTTCGACTTCCGTCTAAGGACCTCGAGCCGAAAGAAAAAGACGTTTGTTTTCAGATGCTTGACGGATTGACGGCACGTCAGGTCCCGGTCTTTGCAACCGCCTTGGTCACAGCGAAAAGCGAGATTGCCGCAGCATTGGAGACATTGAGGCTCTTGATCTCTCCCGGCATGTCCAGCCTGCCGATCACGTCGCAGCATTCACGCGTTCTCTGCCGCAATCCTTTGCCCTCGGAGCCGAGGACCAGGACGAGGGGCAGTCTCAGGGGCAGCTCGTCGATACCGGCCTCACCTTCCGAATCAAGGCCGATTCGCTGGAAGCCGCGCTTGCCGAGGGCGGTCAGCGTGTCGCCGAGGTTCTTCACGATCATGAAGGGGACGTGCTCCAGTCCGCCGGACGCGGACTTGGCCAGCACGCCCGTGGCCGCCGGGCTGTGGCGGGCGGTGGTGATGATGGCCTCCACGCCGAAGGCCGCTGCCGTGCGAACGATGGCGCCCACATTGTGCGGATCCGTGATCTGGTCGAGGGCGAGGACCACGCGCGTGCCGCTCAGGGTCTCCACCGAGGGGGAGGGCAGGGGGTCGGCCTCCGCGTAGAGGCCCTGGTGGACAGCGTCCGGCTCGAGGAGCCGATTGATGTCGTCCGGGCGCACCATCTCCGGCTCCAAAGGCAGGGGCTCGCCCAATTCCTCCTGCAGGCGGCGCAGGGAGTTCTCGGTGGTCAGCA
>DASRWK010000110.1:0-19745 GCA_035776715.1 Microvirga sp. | reverse complement strand
GTTCGCTCACAAATTCCCGCATGAATTGTCGGGCGGCCAGCAGCAGCGCGTCGGAGTGGCGCGAGCGCTGGCCGCGCGGCCCGCGCTCCTTCTGATGGACGAGCCGTTCGGAGCCCTTGACGCCGTGATCCGCTCCAAGGCCCAGGACGATCTCCTCGCCATCCAGCGCCGGTTGGGGACCACGATCGTCCTTGTCACGCACGACATGAACGAGGCTTTCCATCTCGGCGACCGGATCGCCGTCATGAATCAGGCCCGCCTCCTGCAATATGCGACGCCCGCCGAACTCCTGATGCGCCCGGCCGACGACTTCGTCGAGCGTCTGGTGGGATCCGCGGAGAGGCCCTTCCGCCTGCTCTCCCTGATCAGGGTGCAGGAGGCTCTCGAGCCGGGTCGTGGCGAGGGCGAGCCGATAGCGGGTTCCGAGAGCCTTCACGACGCGCTTTCGCGCCTCCTCTGGACGGGACGCAAAGCTCTTCCGGTTGCCGATGCCTCCGGTGCGATCATCGGTCAGGTCAGCGTCGGCGGCATCCTGCAGCGCGGGCGCCCGCTCCCATGACGCCGGCCTCCCTCGCCCGGCTGACCGCACTGCTTCTGCTCGCGGCCTTCATCGCGATGCCGCAGGCTTTCGCGTTCCTCTTCGAGCCTTTGATCGCTCCCGGCGCACCGGCCATCTACAACCAGGGCAGCTTGCTCGTGCTGACACTTCAGCATCTGCGCACGGTCTGTCTGGCGACGATGGTGAGCACTGTTCTTGCCGTCGCGCTTGGCATCTTCGTCACCCGTCCAGCGGGAGCCGAATTCCTTCCGCTCTCGCGCAGCCTCGTGAATATCGGGCAGACCTTTCCGCCGATCGCCGTTCTCGCCATTGCCGTGCCGCTCGTGGGCTTCGGTGAGAAACCCACCTTCATCGCACTGTTTCTCTACGGTCTGCTGCCGATCTTCGAGAACACGCTGACGGGACTGACCCAGGTTCCCCTGCCGACTTTGGAGGCAGCGCGAGGCATGGGCATGAACGCGCGGCAGCGCCTCGTGCAGGTGGAGCTTCCACTCGCGCTCCCCGTGATCCTTGCGGGTATCCGCTTGTCCGTCATCATCAGTCTGGGCACCGCGACCATCGGCTCGACGGTAGCCGCCAAGGGGCTCGGCGAGGTGATCATCGCAGGCCTGCAATCGAACAACATCGCTTTCGTCCTCCAGGGCGGTTTGGTGGTTGCGCTGCTCGCGGTTCTGATCCACGACGGATTGGTGCTGGTCGAGCGGGTTGCTGCCAGAAAGCTGGGCCGCTCCCTGAATGAGGTGCCATGACGCTGCTTGAACGGCTGAAAGTCGAAACCAGACCCGCTCATGACCGGATCGAGGCCGCAATGGAGCTCGACCGCCGGATCGCCAGCCGCGACGCATACAGAAGCCTGCTGATCCGGTTCTATGGCTTTCATAGCGCCTGGGAGCGGTCCGCAGCAGCGATCGCCCCGGACAGGGCCTTCTTCGAGGGCCGGTGCAAGACGAGGCTACTGGTCAGGGATCTTGTCGCTCTGGGGCTTGAGGAAAACGAGATCATCCGTTTGCCGCAATGCGATCCTCTCATGCCTCTATCGAGTTCCGCGACCGTGCTCGGGAGCATGTATGTGGTGGAGGGATCCACGTTGGGCGGTGCGATCATTGCCCGCCAGGTCGAGCGGAACCTCGGTTTCGACGGACAGACGGGATGTGCCTATTTCAGGAGCTATGGGAGAGACATCGCTGTCATGTGGAAGCAGTTCGGCGCCATGCTTCTGGAAGCATCCTCTCCCGAGGCCGATGACGTGATCGTCGCGGCGGCGCAAGAAACCTTCCGCGTCATGCATGACTGGCTTTGCGAGGCTCCATGAACATCCAAGCGCTGCAAGAGATCGACCTGACCGCCTGCGAGCGGGAGCCGATCCACATCCCGGGCAGCATTCAGCCCCACGGTCTCCTGTTCGCCCTCTCCCGGGCGGACATGACCCTGACGCATGCAAGCGCCAACATCGCCACGGTTTTGAGGATCGATCCGGCGTCGATTCTCAAGAAACCTTTCCACGAGGCGCTTTCCGGGATCGCCGCGCAACTGGGAGCAGACGTCGCCGAGCCGGTTCCCGCGGGAACGGCACGTTACGTCCGCACCGTCATTCTGCAAACAGACAGGGGCGAGAGGGCGTTCGACGCCGTGGTTTCCGGTTCGGACGGGCACGTGCTCCTCGAACTGGAGGCGGTGCCCGAGGACAGCAGTTCCAGCGTCGAGACACTCTATCCCGCCCTGCGCCACTTCGTGGAGGAGTTGCACCGGGCTTCCACGGTCGACCGGCTCTGCCATCTGGCGGCACAGGACATTCGCCGTATGACCGGCTTCGACCGGGTGCTCATTTATCGATTCGACGAGCACTGGAACGGCACCGTGATCGCAGAGGATCGGAACGACGCCCTGCCGTCCTATCTCGATCTGCGCTTTCCCGCCTCCGACATCCCGGCCCAGGCGCGGGAGCTCTATCGCCGCAACCGATTACGCATCATTCCCGACGCGAACTACACTCCCGTGCCGATCCAGTCGCACGATCCCGAGCCGCTCGACCTGAGCGATTCGGTGCTGCGCAGCGTCTCGCCCGTGCATCTCGAATACATGCGCAACATGGGCACGCCTGCTTCGATGTCGATCTCGATCCTGAGGGGCGATGCGCTCTGGGGGTTGATCTCCTGCCATAACAGCGAGCCCCGGCGCGTCTCGCTGCCCGTGCGCAATGCCTGCGATTTCCTCACCCGGATGTTTTCGCTGCAGCTGGAGGCGCGGGAGAATACTGCGTTGGCCGATGCCCGCGTGCGGCTGGGTGCCGTCCAGGCGCGCCTTCTCGCATATATGGCGGGGGAAAACTTCTTCGTCGACGGCCTCGTGGCCCATCCCGACGACTTGATGCTGCTGGCTGGCGCGCAAGGCGCCGCCATCGTCACGGACGAGCATTGCTGGCTCCTCGGCGGAACACCGAAGGAAGCCGAGGTCAGGGCGCTCTATGCCTGGCTGTCCGAGCATCACCAGGAGGATGTGTTCGCCACGGACCGGCTCGCGGAGCTCTTTCCCGAAGCGCATGGCTACGCGGACAAGGCAAGCGGTCTCCTCTCCATTTCCATTTCGAAGGCGCGTTCGAGCTACATTCTCTGGTTCCGTCCCGAGATCGTGCAGACGGTCAAATGGGGCGGCAATCCGGAGAAGCCCGTGCGGGAAGAGGCCGGAACCTCAAGACTTCATCCCCGGCGCTCCTTCGAGATATGGAAGGAGACTGTGCGCGGGCGCTCCGCGGGCTGGGATCGCAGCGAGATCGAGGCGGTGAAGGAACTGCGCAACGCCATCGTCGGCATCGTGCTGCGCCGGGCCGAGGAGCTGGCGGCCCTGGCCGAGGAGTTGCGCCGGTCGAACAAGGAGCTCGAAGCGTTCTCCTATTCGGTGTCGCACGATCTGCGCGCCCCGTTTCGCCATATCGTCGGTTATTCGGAGCTCCTGAAGAAGCAGGAATGGTCCGATTTGTCGGAACGGGGCAAGCGTTACATCGATACGATCATCGAGGCGGCCTATACCGCCGGCACGCTCGTCGACAATCTGCTCCGCTTCTCTCAGATGGGCCGCATGGCACTCAAGCCTCGCCCCGTGGAGGTGAGGGAACTCGTCGAGGACATCCGGCAGAAGCTCGCCATCCCGACGGAAGGCCGCCGGATCGAGTGGATCGTCGGCGATCTGCCCGCGATCGTGGCGGATCCGGTTCTCATCAGGCTCGTCTTCGAGAATCTTCTGGATAATGCCGCCAAATATTCTCGAATGCGGGATACATCGCGTATCGAAGTGGGTTCCTATCGCGATAACGGGGAGATCGTCTTCTTCGTGCGCGACAATGGCGTCGGCTTCGATATGAAGTATGTCGACAAGCTGTTTGGCGTTTTCCAGCGCCTCCACCGGGTCGAGGAGTTCGAGGGAACCGGAATCGGGTTGGCCAATGTTCGCCGCATTGTCGAGAGACATGGAGGGCGCAGCTGGGCCGAAGCTCAGCCTGACAAGGGTGCGACCTTCTACATTGCCTTGCCCGAGAGCGAAGGAGCGGCTTGATGCCGGAATTGAAACCGATCCTGCTGGTCGAGGACAACCCGAAGGATTTAGAGCTGACCCTGGCCGCGCTGGAGCAGAGTCAGCTCGCCAACGAGGTCGTGGTGGTTCGCGATGGCGAGGAGGCGCTCGACTTCCTCAATCGGCGCGGCGCGCATGCGAACCGCAACACCAGCGATCCCGCCGTGGTTCTGCTCGATCTCAAGCTCCCGAAGGTCGATGGGCTCGAGGTGCTGGAGAAGGTGAAGGCCGATCCGTACCTGAAACAGACACCCGTGGTGATGCTCACCTCCTCTCGGGAGGAGAGCGACCTGGTCCGCAGCTACGAGCTCGGCGTCAATGCTTTCGTGGTGAAGCCTGTGGGCTTTCGTGAATTCTTCGATGCGATCCAAGACCTCGGCGTGTTCTGGGCCATCCTCAACGAGCCGCCGCCGCGGCAGGCCGACTCGTAGAGGCGTGCATGGACCGAACGGCCGCCCCCCAGTCCGACCGAATGCTCCGTATCCTTCTCCTGGAGGACAGCGCGCTCGATGCTGAGCTGGTGACGGAGGCGCTGGCGTCGTCGGGCCTGGCTGTCGCGATCGAGCGGGTCGTTCTGGAGGAGGAGTTCGCCGCGGCGCTCCGCAGCGGTTCATGGGACCTCGTGCTGGCCGACTATCTCCTGCCGGGCTTCGATGGGCTGAACGCTCTTGCCCTGGTGCGGGAGCGCTTTCCGGAACTGCCCTTCGTATTCGTCTCCGGCGCTCTCGGAGAGGAGGTGGCCGTCGAGGCGCTCAAGCGGGGCGCTACGGATTACGTGCTCAAGGACAGGCTGGGCCGGCTGCCGGTCACGGTTCTACGGGCGCTTGCCGAAGCCCGCGAGCGGATCGAGAAGCGTCAGTCCCAGGAAGCCCTGCAGAAGCTCCTCGACGAGCGGACGGCGCTTCTGCACGAACTCGATCACCGCGTGAAGAACAACCTGCAGCTTCTCCTGTCGTTGATCGGCATCGAGATCCGCCATGCCGAGGACGAGGCGACGGGCCGGGTGCTGGAACGCATGCGGGAGCGCCTCCAGGCTCTCGGTGCGGCCCATCGCGACCTTTATGACGGAAACGGATCGTCCCGGTTCGACGTGAGCGGCTTCGCACGTGGCCTTTGCGAAGATCTGGCGGCGACCGTCGCTCATGTCACCATCGTCCCGGAATTCGATGTGGAGGCCATCGAGGTGGAGGCCGCCAAGGCCGCGCCCATCGCGCTTCTCTTCAACGAGATCGTCGTGAACGCGCTTACCCATGCCTTCAAGGAGCGGCACGGGAAGCTGAAGCTCGCCATGCGGTTGCGCGACGGCCGGCTGCTTTTCCAGCTGTCGGACGATGCCTTCAGTCCCGAGGAAAAGCAGGCCGCGCGGGAGGGCGCCTCCGGGACCGTGCTGAAAGGGTTGGCGCGTCAGCTCGATGCGAGCGTCGAGTGGCCGAGGGAGGATCCGAAGGTTCTTGTCCGTGTCGTGATGCCGGTCCAAGATCTCGGCTGACATGCACGATATGGACCGTCCCGCAATTGGAGCAATGCCGTCCAGGCCGGATCCCGTTCTCTGGGCGCGGACATCGCTGCGCCAGGTGCTTTGGGCGCTTGTGTTCGCGCTGACGCTGCCGGCTGTCCTGATCGCCGCCGCGGGATTCTATTCGGGCTACCGCGCCGAGCGCGAGACCATGGATCTGCGCCTTCAGGAAACGGCCAGGGCCTTGAGCCTGTCGATCGATCGCGAGATCGAGAAGAGCGAAATGGCCCTGCGGGTGCTCGCCCTCTCTCCCCATATCGCCAATGGCGATTTCGCCGCTTTCCACAAGCAGACCCTGGAGGCAGGACTCGCCGGTCCCTCATCGATCGCCTTGATCGAGCCTAGCGGCAAGGTGCTGCTCAGCACCCGCGTGCCCTACGGCTCTCCGTTGCCTGATGGTCGGCGCGAGGGCGTGCTGCTGAAGGTGCAGGAGACCCGTCGCGTCCAGTTGTCGGATATTCAAACCGATCCGGTCACCGGTCAGGCCCTGATCACGATGGGAATGCCGGTCGTCATCGGCGGCAGAGTGTCCTATATCCTGTCGGCGGCCATCGATCCGGGGATCTTCCAGCGGCTCATCTCGGACCAACGCATTGCCCCCGACTGGAATGCGGCCGTGCTCGACCGTAGCGGGCGCATCGTCGCCCGGTCCCGATCGCCCGAACGGTTTGTAGGGGAGCTTGCCAACCCCGTCATACGCGACGCCGCGGCCACTTTCTCCGAAGGGAATGTTCAGAGCGTGACGCTCGACGACATTCCTGTCCGCACCTATTTCAGCAAGTCGCCCACCTACAACTGGACATTCGTCGTGAGCGTGCCGTACGCGGAGCTCACCGCTTCGTTCCAGCGTTCGTTGTTCTGGCTCCTGATTCTCGCCGGTTGCATTCTCACGGGAGTTGTCCTGGCCGCCATTCTCTCGCGCCTCATTGCCAAGCCGGTCGACCAGCTCGTGGCTGCCGCGCAAGCGCTCGGTACCGGCCGTGACGTGGACGGGACAACGACGCGGGTACTCGAATTCGACACGATTCAGAAGGCTCTGACCGATGCAGCCTCCGACATCCGCGAGCAGGAGCGACACCGGGAGGAAGCCCTGGCTCGCATCGCGGAGAGCGAGGCGCGTCTTCGTCTGGCGCTCAATGCGGGTCATCTGGGCTCCTGGGAATTCACGCCTTCGACCGGCACCTTCGTCGCCTCGCCCCAATGCCGTGCCAATTTCGGCCGGAGAGCCGATGAGCCGTTTTCCTACGATGACGTGCTCGCCGCCATTCACCCCGATGATCGCGCACGGCAGACCGAGGCCGTTGCCCAGGCTCTCAGGAACCGTTCGGATCTTCATGTGGAATATCGCGTCGTCTGGCCGGATCGCAGCGAACACTGGATCCGTATCAGTGGGCGTGTCCGCATCGGCCCGGACGGGGGCCTCTCGCTCGTGGGCGTTTCACAGGACATCACGGAACGACGGCTGGCCGACGAGCGCCAGGGACTCCTGCTGCATGAGCTCAATCATCGGGTCAAGAATACTCTGGCCACCGTGCAATCCATTGCCGCCATGACGCGCCGCGCCGCGGAGCAGGGAGATGAGGGCGCCTGGGACGCCTTCCTCGGGCGGGTGCAAGGCTTGGCCAAGACCCATGATCTTCTCACCGCCACTCAATGGCAGGGCGCTCTGCTGGAAGATGTGTTGAGGAACGAACTGGAGCCCTATCAGGACACCATGCGCCTGCGCATTCGTCTGCGCGGCCCGAAGGTCAATCTGCAGCCGAGCGCCGTCCTTGCGCTGGGGCTCGCCGTTCATGAGCTTGCCACCAACGCGACGAAATACGGAAGCCTCACGGCGCCCGAGGGCAGGGTGAACGTCATGTGGGCGGTCACCCCCTCGCTGAATCCGCCCGTGCTGATCGTGGAATGGGTCGAAAGCGGAGGGCCGCCCGTGCAGCAGCCCAAGCGCCAGGGTTTCGGCACCAGGCTGATTCAGCGTGGATTGGCTCAGCAGCTCGGAGGCGAGATCAAGCTCGACTTTCAGCCCGAGGGCATTCGCTGCGTCATCACCTTCCCGATCAAGAACGTGATGGTTGAGACCGAGGAGGTGAGCGAAAGCGCGGAGCGTTACGCCTCCTGACGCGAGGCGGAGGGGCGCCTCCAGCCTTGACACCTCCTCGTCCACCCTGATGGTTGCGGATTCGAGTGCTTATCCGATCCGGGTGATTCCATGATGACGGTGCGAGACAAGCTCGAGATGATCCTGGCACGGCTGACCGCCCGGGAGAACGACGAGCGGGTTTTTACGAAGATCTACACCGCAGCCGCTCGGGCCGCTGCCGATGCCGCGGATGCGCGCAGGAAGGCGGGCATCTCCCTGGGTCTGCTCGACGGTGCGCTCGTTTCCATCAAGGATCTGTTCGATGTGGCAGGGGAGGCGACGACCGCGGGCTCCATCGTGCTGCGCGATGCCGCCCCCGCCGCGCAGGACGCGGCTGTCGTTCACCGCCTGCGGCAGGCGGGGGCCGTGATCCTGGGGAAGACCAACATGGTGGAGTTCGCCTTCTCCGGCCTCGGTCTCAATCCGCACTACGGCACTCCCGGCAATGCCGTCGATCCCTTGCGGATCCCCGGCGGCTCGTCCTCCGGGGCCGGCGTTGCCGTAGGGGAGGGAACCTCCGAGATCTCCATCGGCAGCGACACCGGCGGGTCCGTGCGCATTCCTGCAGCGCTCAACGGCGTCGTGGGTTTCAAGCCCACCGCCAAGCGCGTGCCGCTGAATGGAGCCTTTCCGCTTTCGCCCAGTCTCGACTCCATCGGTCCCCTGGGCCGCTCGGTGCAGGATTGCGCCATCGCCGATGCGATTATGGCAGGAGAGGAGCCCCGTAGGCTGGAAGCCTATCCCCTTGCCGGATTGCGGATCGGCATTCCCCGCGGCCGCCTGTTCACGCGCAGTGAGGCAATGGTCGAAGAGGCCTTCGAGAGAGCCCTGAGCCGCCTTTCGCAGGCGGGAGCAAGGATCGTCGATCATCCGGTCGACGATCTGCTGCTCGCCATGCGGGAGACGACGGAGGCAGCCTCCATCGCTTCCATCGAGGCTTCGGAGATTCACGCGGATTGGCTCGAAAGCCGTTCATCCGAGATCGACCCGCGAGTCCACCACTGGCTTGCGCGCAGCAGCGCCATTCCGGCTCACGTCTATCTGCGCATGATCCGCCGCCGCCGCGCGCTCGTGCAGGCCATGGATCAGCGCCTCGCGCCCGTCGATGTGGTTGCCTTGCCGACCACAGCCATCACGGCGCCGCTGATCGCTCCGCTGGAAGCCGATGAGCAGCTCTACAACGAGACGGATGCGCTCATCCTGCGCAACACTCAGGTGGCCAACCAGTTCGATTTGACTGCCCTGTCGCTGCCCTTGGCCGATTGCGAGCGTCCGGTCGGCTTCATGCTGATGGCGCGGCACGGTGAGGATGGCAGGCTTCTGAGCATCGGAGCGAGCATCGAGCAGGAACTGCTGCGCTGATTGGCCATGGGGGACGATCCGGTGGGCTGCGCGTTCCATCTCCATCCCGGGAGGAAGGGAAAAGCAGGAAGGACATATGCGCAGATTTCACCTTGCTGTCGGATATGCCAGTCTGGCGCTCGGTCTTGCGGGAATCGTTCTGCCGTTGCTGCCGACGACGCCCTTCATGATTCTGGCCGCATGGTGCTTCGCGCGGTCCAATCCGGCACTGGCCGAACGGCTTTATAAAGATCCCCGCTTCGGCCCCCTTCTGACCACCTGGCGCGACCAGCGTGCGATCCCTCTGCGGGCGAAGATCTGCGCGCTTCTGGCGCTCGCGCTGTCCTACGCCATGACCGTCTGGTTGGTTCGAAACCCTTACGTGCCTTTCATCCTCGCGGCCATCATGGGAAGCGTCGGGCTCTACATCATCACCCGCCCGAGCCCGCGCCGGATCACGGAGGATCGGGAGGGAAGCGAGGATTAGAATATTCTTCGGCGAAGTGGATCCGGTCCGCCGTCAAACCTGCGGCGGTCAAAGAGGAGAGCGGACTCCACGTTGACGGAAACAGCTCTAGACGATGAGGAAGTCGGCGGAGGTCATCTTGAGCCCCGTAGAGAGCTTTGCGAGGGAGACCTTGCCCGCGCCACCGGCGCCGTCGGGATCATAGTAGAGGAGTCCTCGGGCGGAATCGTAGACGATCCGGTCGGTGGCATCATGTGCGGCGGCGCCCGTCCAGAACATCGAGGATTTCAAGGGACCCACGGCCCCAAGAGATGTGAAGACGCTGGTGTCGAGCCAGATCGTGTCGTCAGCGACCGAGAAGTCGGGCAGGGTATCGAGATTCGTCACGCTGTTCGGTCGTGTGTCGAACACGAAGGCGTCCTGGCCCGCGTTGCCTCGAAGCGTGTCCCGGCCGTTCCCGCCATGAAGGCGGTCGTCGCCACTCCCTCCCGCCAGATGGTCACTGCCGCTTGCTCCGTAGAGCCTGTCGTTCCCCACGCCTCCGAAAATGGTGTCTCCGCGCGCTGTTCCGTAGAGGACGTCGTTCACCGTCATGAACTGGAGCTGGCCGTAGAGGGGTGCTTCCCCCGCCCGGATGCCTTTCGGATAGCTCTGCGACCAATCGATGCCGACGCTGTTGAGCACCGACGCAACGACCGAATTGCTGTTGAGGTCGCTTCCGGGAAGTCGCCGATAGACATCGAAGCTGTAGGGCAGGTGGGCGGCATCGATGTTCCCGGCATGCTTGACCATCACCTTCCAGACATCCTCGGCATTGCGGCCGCCCAGATCGAGCAGGGTGCGATGCCGCTCCTGGAGAGTATCCGGGCCGCGCCTGTCGGGAGACGATGCCAGATCGACATTGGCAAGCGTCCCGAGACTCCCGTCCGACTCGAAGCTGCCTCGGATCACCCTCTCAGACAGGACACGGCCCTGACTGTCGGTGACGGTCTTCACCAGGTAGAGATGATGAAATTCGCTGTTGATGTCTCCGACGCCGAGGGGCTTGGCTTCGATGGCGATTACGGTTGGCATTGCAGCCTCCCAGTCTCTCGTGGGCAAGACGATGCTGAAGATCAACAAAGGCGGAGATTTGGCGGGTTCCGAGCCGAACGGCGCAACGCGCTGCGGATAAGGGGTAGGACAACACGGGACCTCCAGGGAGGTGCGTTGGGCCTTGCCGGCGGGATCGGTGGCATCCCTCCGTGAGAAGGCTGGCGCTTGTAAGATCTTTACATCGCGATTTGACGGGCTGGCGATCCCTTCGCCGCGTGCGCGGACGGACGACTCTCCGGATCGGCTTCAGCCCTAAAGCCATAGACTTAAGATGTATGCCGGGCGGAGAAGCGAGAGCCGGTCGTGCGCTGGAGGGCAATTTCCCAGGAAATTCAAGGCGAGGCCTCACGGAGGGTGTTGTCAAACATTTACAGATTAACAGAGCCCCTGTTGTAAAGCTTCACACCTGGACCTTAACTCGCCTTCCGGAGCCCGAACGCACCCGATAATTCCTCGTTCAACTTGTCCAAAAGCGAGGGATACGAACGTGGCTTACCAAGATCAGATCGCACAGGCTCACCGCATCATCGAAGAGGCCGATACGTGGAACGGCATCAATCCGGAATCGGTCGCGCGCATGCGCCTGCAGAACCGATTCCGGACCGGTCTCGACATCGCCCGATACACAGCGAAGATCATGCGCGAGGACATGGCCGCCTACGATGCCGATCCCTCGCTCTACACGCAGTCCCTCGGCTGCTGGCACGGCTTCATCGGTCAGCAGAAGATGATCGCGATCAAGAAGCATTTCGGCTCCACGAAGCGCCGCTATCTCTATCTCTCCGGCTGGATGGTCGCGGCGCTGCGGTCCGAGTTCGGTCCTCTTCCCGATCAGTCCATGCACGAAAAGACCAGCGTTCCCGCGCTGATCGAGGAGCTCTACACCTTCCTGCGCCAGGCGGATGCCCGGGAACTCGGCCTGCTGTTCCGCGATCTCGATGCCGCGTGCAAAGCAGGCAACACGATCAGAGAGCGGGAACTTCTCAACGCCATCGATACCTATGAGACCCATATCGTGCCGATCATCGCCGATATCGATGCGGGCTTCGGCAACGCGGAGGCGACCTATCTCCTTGCCAAGAAGATGATCGAAGCCGGAGCCTGCTGCATCCAGATCGAAAACCAGGTGTCGGACGAGAAACAGTGCGGTCACCAGGACGGCAAGGTCACCGTTCCGCATGAGGATTTCCTCGCCAAGATCCGCGCGGTGCGCTACGCCTTCCTCGAACTCGGCGTCGATGACGGCCTCATCGTGGCGCGCACCGACTCCCTGGGCGCGGGTCTCACCAAGCAGATCGCCTTCAGCCGGAAGCCCGGCGACATCGGCGATCTCTACAACAGCTTCCTCGATTGCGAGGAGATCACACCGGAGAACTGCGTCAACGGCGATGTGGTCATCAACCGCAATGGCAAGCTCATGCGGCCGAAGCGGCTGCCGAGCAACCTGTTCCAGTTCCGCGCCGGAACGGGAGAGGACCGCTGCGTGCTCGACTGCATCACCGCCCTGCAGAACGGCGCCGATCTTCTCTGGATCGAAACCGAGAAGCCGCATATCGAGCAGATCGCCGGCATGGTGGACCGCATCCGCGAAGTCATTCCGGATGCGAAGCTCGTCTACAACAACTCGCCGTCCTTCAACTGGACCATCAATTTCCGCCAGCAAGTCTACGATGCGTGGGAGAAGGCGGGCAGAGATCTGTCGCAATACGACCGCGCGAAGCTCATGAGCGTGGACTATGACGACACCGAACTCGCGAGGGAAGCCGACGAGCGCATCCGCACCTTCCAGGCGGAGGGCTCCAGGCGCGCGGGCATCTTCCATCATCTCATCACGCTGCCGACCTATCACACGGCGGCTCTGTCGACCGACAATCTCGCGAAGGAGTACTTCGGAAGCGAGGGCATGCTCGGCTATGTGCGCAATGTGCAGCGCCAGGAAATCCGCCAGGGCATCGCCTGCGTGAAGCACCAGAACATGGCAGGCTCCGATATCGGCGACGACCACAAGGAGTATTTTGCGGGCGAGGCGGCGCTGAAGGCCGGCGGTGCGCACAACACGATGAACCAGTTCGGCTAAGGCGCGGCAGCGCGTCGAAAGCCGCTTACCCGGGGCGGGTCGCAGCCGACAAGCTGCGATCGGCTCCCCTGTTTGAAGCCTGGCCGTCGAACCAGAGCGTCTGTCCGCCGTTGGATAGCAGGACCGAGGCGGAGCCGTTCTCCGGCATGTTCGTTCCGGTCGCCCGGAGGACGACGTGGCCAAGCGCATTCTTCTCATCGCCATCGCCGGCCTGGCGCTTGCCGCTGGCCTTTACGTCTTCGTGTTCCGCCCTTCCGAGAACCCGCCCACACCCCAAACCGCGTCGGTATCGGCGGCTCCTCCGCCCCAGGTCGGGGTGATCACCGTGCAACCGGCAGAGGTTCCCTATCCGGTGGAATATGCCGGACGCGTCGCGGGCTTTCGCGACGTGGAGGTGCGTCCGCGCGTCGGCGGGCTCCTGCTCGAGCGCCGGTACGAGGAAGGCGCGCGGGTCACGGAAGGCCAGGTGCTCTTCCGGATCGACCCGGCAACCTACGAGGTGGCCCTGAGCCGGGCGGAGGCTCAGTTGCAACAGGCTCAGGCCGCCTTGTACCAGGCCCAGCAGAATTTCGAGCGCGTCGAGCCGCTCGCCCGCCGCGGCGTCTCCACGGACGTGCAGCTCGAGGAGGCCCGCTCGCAGCGGGATCAGGCTCGGGCCGGCGTGCAGCTCGCCGAGGCGGAGGTCCGGAATGCCAAGCTCAACCTGAGCTACACGACCGTGACGGCGCCCGCGACCGGGACCACGGCCCTTCAATCTCCTCCGGTAGGCGCTCTCATCCAGGCGCAGCAGACGCTTCTGACCACGATCTCCCAGCTCGATCCGGCCTATGTGAACTTTTCCTTCACGGACGAGGAGGGGCGGGCCTTCCGGGCTCTGAACGAGCGGAGGGAGACGCCGATCTCCGAGAAGGAGCTGAAGGTCGAGCTCCTCTTTGCGCGGGAAGCGTCCTATTCTCATCCCGGTCAGGTCGACACCGCCGCCCAGCGGGTTGATTCGCAGACCGGAACGATTCAGGCAAGAGCGATCTTCCCGAATCCCGATGGCGCTCTGCTTCCAGGCCAGTTCGTGCGCGTGCGCATCACCGGCATCACACTTCCCGATTCCATCGTTGTCCCGCAGCAGGCGGTGAGCCAGGGACCGCAAGGCCCCATGATCTATGTTCTGGGCGAAAACAATGTCGCTCAGGCGCGGCCGATCCGGCTGGGGCCGGAGGTTCCGGCCGGCTGGGTGGTGCGCGAGGGCTTGAGCGGAGGCGAAAGAGTGGTCGCCGACGGCGTGATCCGGGTTCGCCCGGGACAGCCGGTCACACCGGTGCCGCTGCAGGGCCAGGCCCCGGAAACAACCGGTTCCGCAGCGCCGGAATCTCAGGGCGGACCGGCACCAGAGGGGCGCCCATGATCTCGAAGTTCTTCATCGACCGCCCGATCTTCGCCTCCGTGCTGTCCATCGTCATCGTGCTCGTCGGGCTGATCACCATGCGGATCCTGCCCGTCGCGCAGTATCCTGAAATCGTGCCGCCCCAGGTCGTGGTCTCCGCGACCTATCCGGGAGCGAGCGCCGAGACCATCGCCGAGACCGTTGCAGCGCCCCTGGAGCAACAGATCAACGGGGTCGAGAACATGATCTACATGCAATCGACTTCGACCGGCTCGGGCACCATGAGCCTGTCCGTGTTCTTCCAGACCGGGACCGATGCCGACCAGGCGACGATCAACGTCAACAACCGCGTTCAACGCGCGACCGCTGTTCTGCCCGAGGAGGTGCGGCGGCAGGGCGTGACGGTCACAAAGCGATCCTCCTCGATCCTGCAGATCGTCGCCCTGTCCTCTCCTGACCGGCGCTACGACACGATCTACATTTCCAATTATGCGCTGGTGAACGTGATCGACGAACTGCGCCGCACGCCTGGTGTCGGCGACGCCTCGCTCTTCGGGGCATCGGATTATTCGATGCGCATCTGGCTCAGGCCCGACAAAGTTGCCCAGTACAATCTGACGCCGGGCGACATCGCGGCTGCGATCCGCGAGCAGAACGCCCAGTTCGCCGCCGGCCGGTTCGCGGAGGAGCCCATGCCGGGCCGCCAGGACTTCACCTACTCGGTCACGACGCAGGGACGCCTTGCGGATCCGCGGGAATTCGAGCAGATCATCCTACGCTCCGACGAGAACGGCGGAGCCCTGCGGCTCAAGGATGTCGCGCGGGTGGAGCTGGGATCCCAGAACTATTCCACCGTAGCGACGCTCAACGGAGCGCCGACGGTTCCCATCGGCATCTACCTCCAGCCCGACGCCAATGCTCTGGAGGTGTCGGCCGCCGTCAATGCCACGATGCAGCGGCTCTCGCAGCGCTTCCCCGATGGATTGCGGTATGACGTGCCGTTCAACACCACGACATTCATCGAAGCCTCCATTGACGAGGTGATCCGCACCTTCCTCGAGGCCATCGTGCTGGTCGTGATCGTGGTCTTCCTCTTCCTGCAGAACTGGCGCGCGACGCTGATTCCGCTGCTCGCCGTACCGGTTTCCATCGTCGGCACCTTCGCGGGCATGTATGCACTCGGCTTCTCGATCAATCTCCTCACGCTCTTCGGGCTCATCCTCGCCATCGGCATCGTGGTGGACGACGCCATCATCGTGCTGGAGAACGTGGAGCGCATCATGACCACGGAGAGAAAGCCACCCCGGGAGGCTGCCATTCAGGCCATGCGCGAGGTGAGCGGGCCGGTCATCGCCGTCGTGCTCGTGCTCTGCGCCGTGTTCATTCCGGTATCCTTCCTCGGGGGCCTCGCCGGCGAGCTCTACAGGCAATTCGCTGTGACGATTGCCGTTTCGGTGGTGATCTCAGGGATAGTGGCCCTCACGCTCACGCCCGCTCTCTGCGCGCTCCTGCTCAAGGAGGGCCATCGCGAGCCGTGGCGCCCGTTCCGCATCTTCAACCGCGGTTTCGACTGGCTGACCCGAGCGTTCACGTCCGGCACGGCGTTCTTCCTGCGCCACGCGGTCATGGCCCTGGTATTCATTGCGGCGATGCTTGGGGCCACGTGGTGGCTGTTCGAGCGGGTCCCGGGCGGCCTCGTGCCCGCCGAGGATCTGGGAAGCGTCTTCGTCGTGTCGATGCTGCCGCCCGCGGCCTCACTCGACCGCACGCTCGACATCACCGGCAAGGTGACGGAAGGCACCACCCAGAATCCGGCTGTCGCCGATGTGGTGACGCTGGCGGGGTTCGATCTGCTGTCGGGTGCGCAGAAAACCAATGCCGGCGTATCCTTCGTCTCGCTCAAGGACTGGTCCGAGCGCGCCGATCCGCGTCTCGACGCCCGCAATCTCGCTCCGTCCTTCGCGGCTCTCAATGCCGGTTTCCGCGACGGGGTGGTGATCGGCTTCAACCCGCCGCCCATCATGGGCCTGAGCACCACCGGCGGATTCGAGCTCTATCTTCAGGACCGTTCCGGCGGCAGCCTGGAGAGCTTGGCGCAGGCAGCACAACGGGTCATCCAGGCCGCCGGTCAGCGTCCGGAACTGACCGGCGTCTCCACCACCTTCAACACGGGCGTGCCGCAATACCGGATCGATGTGGATCGCGACAAGGCGAAGGCGCTCGGCGTTCCGATCTCGGCGATCTTCGACACCATGCAGAGCACCTTCGGCAGCCTGTACGTGAACGATTTCACCCTGTTTGGCCGCACCTACCGGGTGAGCCTCTCCTCCGAGCCGGAGTTCCGGCATTCGCCCGAGGACCTGCGGCATGTGTTCGTACGCTCCACCAACGGCACCATGGTTCCGCTCAACGTTCTTCTGACCACCACCCGCACCGCCGGGCCCGACGTAGTGGACAGGTTCAACGTGTTCCCCGCCGCGAAAATCCAGGGTAATCCGGCCCCCGGCTTCTCGTCGAGCCAGGCGATTGCCGCCATGGAGCAGGTCGTGGCGCAGACACTTTCCTCCGACTATTCGATCGGCTGGACGGGCTCGGCCTATCAGGAACTGCAATCGGCCGGGACCGGATCGCAGGGCTTCCTGCTCGGTCTCGTGATGGTGTTCCTGATCCTGGCCGCGCAATATGAGCGCTGGTCGCTGCCTTTCGCCGTCATCACCGCCGTGCCGTTTGCCGTCTTCGGGGCCATTCTCGCCATCTGGCTGCGTGGAATCGAGAACGACATCTACTTCCAGGTCGGACTTGTCACCCTCATCGGCTTGGCGGCCAAGAACGCGATTCTGATCGTCGAGTTCGCGGCCGAGCGCTACCGCGAGGGAGCCTCCGTCTACGATGCCGCGCTTGAGGCGGCGCGCCTGCGCTTCCGCCCCATCGTGATGACGTCGCTCGCCTTCATCCTCGGCGTCGTACCGCTTGCCATCTCGACCGGCGCCGGCTCCGCCAGTCGCCATTCGGTCGGTACCGGCGTGATCGGCGGAATGCTGGCCGCGACTTTCCTGGCGATATTGTTCGTGCCCCTGTTCTTCAGGCTGGTGACACGGGAAAGAAAGAGCCGGAAGGAGGTCGCTGCGGCGCCTGCTCCGACGTCCGCCGGCGAATAGCGAAGAGCGAAAGGCTCGGCGGAGCGAAGGGCCTGACCTGCCGGAGCAGCAGCGCGTCCGGGTGCCGCCTGTTTGCCGCCCCGAGCCCACAACCTCCTCGTCGGTCGAATCTGGGCTCAAGTCGGACCTCACGGCATCAGAATTCCGATCCGGGACGCGGAGTGTCTAAATTTTGCGTTTCTTACTGTTTGTTCTTTGGAGTTAGACCATACTCCTTAGGTATTAGACTACTTGGCCTATGTCTTGATTGGGGCTGCTGGCTGGGTACCCTTGCAGGAGCAACGCGAAGTTTCGAACGCATTCTGGGGGTGGCGAATGTCTTATGAATCAGCTAGGCGGTCTGCAAACTGCTATGCCCGCCCGATCAAGGCTGTCCTCATTTCAAAGAATGCATTGATCGGCACGGGGATTAAGCATCTTCTCGAGGAGAGTTGCTACACCATAGGGAATGTGGCCCCTGATGTGGCGGCCCTGCCCAGCAGTTATCCCGATGCTGAGCCTGATCTGTTCATCATCGACGGTGACAGCTGCATTGAGCAGACGCTCGAGAGTGTGAGGATCCTGAGAAGCAGGCACTCCAACGCCAGAATTGCTGTGATTGCCAATGATTACGATCTGAACTTCGTGCGCCTCGGGCATGCGGCCGGAGTGCATGGCTTCTGCTTGTCGGGGAGCAGTCGTGACGTTCTCGTCAAGTCTCTTGAGCTGATCACGCTGGGCGAGGGTGTTCTGCCGCCCGCTGTGATGGCCTCCCTGCTGAATGGGGGCGAGGCAGCCTTCGCGCCGAAACCCTTCGATGGTCGCGTTGCCGTCAGGGACAGCTCTGAGGGGCATAAGGTGGCGAAGCTGTCGGCCAGAGAAGCTGAGGTGTTGAGGCATCTTATGGAAGGTGCAGCCAACAAGGTCATTGCGCGCGAGCTCGATGTCGCCGAGGTGACGGTCAAGGTTCACGTCAAGACGATTCTGAAAAAGATCGGGGCTGCCAACCGTACCCAGGCCGCCATGTGGGCCTCTGCGCACCTTCGGGCCGTTGATCATCGAGCCGCCTGAGCGTGTCGCCATTTTAGCAACGTGCGCGACTGAACCGCCCCGGAAGATCCGCCGATCAGGCAGTCTGCCGGTTGCAGATCTCCAGTGCTCGAGATGATCGCCGCCGGCAGGTGAAGCAGGAGGCAGAGGCTCAAGATCGGCTGACCGGATCCATCGCTGGGGAATTCACCTCCGGCGACAGATCAACTCGACCGGGGCAATCACGCCCTGCTCCAGACCGGCAAGCATGTTGGCTATCTTCATAGGAGCATCCTGCCCCATCAGGATGTGAAGCCCGAGTGGAGGTGGGCCGCTCTCTGCAGTCCGAGCCAGCATCCGCTGGAAAAATGCAATGCCAAACTCCTGCCTTGCTCGCTCGGAGACGATCTCGAAGCCTGCCGTTAGCAAGGCTTCTCGGTAGGTTTCCGGTCTCTCGAGGAACGAGGTCGCCTTGGTCGCGGCCCAAGGGACGGGGAAGGTGATCTCCCCATCTCCAATCTGCATCACGTCATAGATCGCGAACAATCCTTCCGGTTTGAGCACTCGGTGGACGCCTGCACAGAGGCGCTGCTTGTCGGGAATATTCATCCCCACGTGCAGCAGGGTTGCGCGGTCGAAGCTCCCGTTGCCGAAGGGCATGTCGAGAGCATTCGCCACCTGAAACTCCACCTGCTCAAACAGGCCGACAAGCTGTGTCAAAGACGTGGCGACTTCGATAAATTCCGGTGTGAGGTCGATGCCGACGACACGGCAACCGTAGCGACGGGCAAAGAACCGGGCCGCGCCGCCGATCCCGGAGCCGATGTCGAGGACGGTTCCGCCTGCCGCGAGATCGAGCCGCTCCGCAACATCGGCAGTGGCCTCATGACCACCAATGTGGAATTCGTCGATCCCGGCAAGGTCCTCCGGGGTGACGTTGGAGCGATCCCGGCCCATAGCATTGAGCCCGGCCAGGATCTCAGCTTCCAGCGAGCCGTGCGAGTAGTGCTGCGCAATCTCCCGATCAACTGTTGCCATTGCCGTCCCTGCATACACAGTGTTCGTGATCGAGCGCGACCATCATACCAGCCGATAGCCTCGGGACCAGCGACGCCATGCGACCGAGCCCGATGTTCGCTCTCCGGGAAAATTCAGGCGGTCTCACTGGGATCTGCTGGGGTCATCTGCCGGATCGGCATAGGTGATCGCAAAGGGTCCCTCCGAGTCGATCTGCACGATAGTTTCCGTGCTCATGAAGGCGTAGTGGTTCATTCTGGCTGGAAGATCGACGAAGCCGCCGCTGCCGAGCCTCTCGGCCTTGGTCTCATCGAGTTTGTCACCCATACCGAAGTGGAAGTCTCCGGAGATGACGGTGACCCGTTCAGCGGTCGGGTGATTGTGGGCAGGAATCTTATAACCCGCGGGCGCTTTCAGGCGGAT
>DASRWK010000109.1:0-7790 GCA_035776715.1 Microvirga sp. | reverse complement strand
AAAGCCGCGGAAAACGATGTCCTCGCCCTAGGTCAGCGTGTCGCCGATGCGCAGCGTACCGTGATTGGGAATGCCCACCACGTCGCCCGCCCAGGCCTCGTCGGCGATGGCACGATCCTGCGCGAAGAAGAATTGCGGCGTGTTGAGGCTCATGGGCTTGCCCGTGCGCACGAGCTTTACCTTCATGCCGCGCTGGAGTTTTCCCGAGCAGATGCGCATGAAGGCGATGCGGTCGCGGTGATTCGGGTCCATGTTCGCCTGGATCTTGAACACGAAGCCGGTCATGCGGCTCTCGCCCGCTTCCACGAGGCGCTTGTCAGCCTCCTGCCCGCGCGGCGGGGGTGCGTATTCGGCGAGCGCGTCGATGAGGTCGCGCACACCGAAATTGCGCAAGGCGCTGCCGAAGAAGACGGGGGTGAGATGCCCCTCGCGGAAGGCCTCGAGGTCGAACGGCTTGCAGGCTTCCTGGGCCAGCATCACCTCTTCCTGCCAGGCATCCGCCTCTTCCGGCGGCAGCAGGCTCACGAGATTCGCATCGTCGGGACCCGAGACCGGCGTCGGCTCATCGTCCGTGTCGATGCGGCGCACGACGTTGCGGCGCAGATCGAACGTGCCCCCGAAGCTCTTGCCCTGGCTGATGGGCCAGGTGACCGGGGCGGTGTCCAGCGCGAGCGTCTTCTCGATCTCGTCCAGCAGGTCGAAGGGGCTGCGCGCCTCGCGGTCCATCTTGTTGATGAAGGTCACGATGGGGATGTCCCGCATGCGGCACACCTCGAAGAGCTTGCGCGTGCGCGCCTCGATCCCCTTTGCGGCGTCGATCACCATGATGGCCGAATCCACCGCCGTGAGCGTACGGTAGGTGTCCTCCGAGAAGTCCTCGTGGCCCGGCGTGTCGAGCAGATTGAAGACGCAGCCGCCGTATTCGAAGGTCATGACCGAGGTCACGACCGAGATGCCACGCTCCTTCTCGATTCCCATCCAGTCGGAGCGGGTCGAGACGCGGTTCTTCTTGGCCTTTACCTCGCCCGCGAGCTGGATCGCGCCTCCGAAGAGCAGGAGCTTCTCGGTGAGCGTGGTCTTACCCGCGTCGGGGTGGGAGATGATGGCAAAGGTTCGGCGGCGGCCCACAGGGGCCGGAAGGTCGGTCATGGCTCTCAAGTACTTCAGGAAACCGGGTGGGGGGTCAGAACGCCGCAGCGCTCCGCCCTTTCGTGTCTGTCTTCTCACCCCATATGGGGGTTTCCCGTCAACAACGAAAGGAGGTGATCCAGTGTCTCATTGTCATACCCTACGGTCCCCGGTTGCCGCGACCTGGATCTTGGCCTCTGCCGAGATCGGTGCGTAACGCACATCAATTGGCCGGCTCCTCTCGGGGCCATGGAGCCGACAATGGAAAGGCCGCCTCTCGGGGCGGCCTTTCTTTTTGGCTTCAGCTCCCGGGCGGACGCCAGCGGCTGCCTTTTTCCGCCCCTCGCAGTAACGGGCAGGGGCGGGATGCTCTGACCGGGTGAGACGTTCGAGCCGGGAACTGTCATCCTCGGCCTTGTGCGGGTGGTCCCGATGCGTGACGCAAAATGCCTTTCCTGGTCGAGAGGGCCGGGGCAAGCCCCACCATGACGTGGTGGATATGACGCGACGGATTCTGCCTCACGCCATCGGATCAGGCGCTGAGCAGCTTGCCCGTGCGCTTGGCCTCGGTCCCGGCCACCTTGGCGAGGCGCGTTCCTTCCGTGACAAAACGAAGCGCGATCCGGGCGAAGACCACTCCGTCACAGGGGGATTTCGCCTGGTTCATGATGCCGCTATGCGGGTCCACGATATCCGCGATCACGTCGCCCGCCTTCACACGGTCGCCGATCTGCGCCTGGAACACCACGATGCCGGTGGCCGGAGACGGCACCGGCTCGGAGGCTGCGAGCGGCGTCGGCTGGCAGCGCGGGGCGGGGATCTGAGGAGCCTCGCCCGCGATGACGTCGCGGAGGGTCATGTAGGCGATGAGCGCCGCCGCATCGCGCCGGGCAAGCTCATGGCTCACGTCCCGCTCGCCCCGGAACTCGAGGGTCGTGGAATGGCAGCCAAAGGGGATCGGACGATCCTTGAAACGGTCCGCGAATTCGGCCCAGGGCCTGCTGCAGGCCTCGTCGAAGGGGTCGTCGCCGGATTCGTCCGCCAGAAGATAGGCCTGTGCCCCGATGAGGGCGGAGAGCGGAGCGAATTCGTCCGCCGAGCGGGTATGGGTGTAGAGATGTTCCACGGCCTCGGCGTCGCAATGCAGGTCGAGGACGATGTCGGCCTCGATGGCGAGGGTGAGCAGCACCTTCTTCATCGACTCGGCCGGGTTGCTCGTCTCCCAGGCGTCGAGCTCGGCCCGCAGCGCTTCGCGGATCAGGCGGACATTCTCCTCGGGGTCGGCAGAGAGCTTTCCCTCGATCCGCTCGGCCGCCTTGGGCACGAGATAGGGATAGCCGCGATTGAAGTTGAGGCCATCGGCGAGATTGAAGCGCCCGATATGGTCGCCGAGGACCCGCTGTGCGAGGCCGATGGGATTGGCGGAGGGAACGAGAACGATCTCGCCCTTGATCCTGCCTTCCGCCTCGAGCGCCATGAGGCGCTCCCGCAGATGATGAGCCGCGATCATGCCGGGAATTTCGTCCGCATGAAGCGAGGCCTGCACATAGACGCGGGGGCGCGCACCGGCCTCACCGAAGCGGTGGACGGTGAGCGACAGGCTGGCACCGGGAGCGAGCGGCGAAAGAGCGATCTGTTCTGTTTTCATGATGAGAGACGACGTCGGCCTGAGCGGGTTCCGGCGCATCGTGCGGACCCGAAGGGCCACGTCTGTGAATAATGGGTCCCGTCTTCGAACATCACGATGCGCCGTCTATGGGAAGGACCGTGCCCAGGCATCGAGGCGGCCTGTCTCAGGCAGCCCACCCCTGCGACTTGAACACGAAGCGGCCGGGATTCGTAACGATTGCGGCAAGCCCCTGCAAGGCCGGCTCCACATCCACGATCACAAAAACGGGCACCTTGCGCGTCCAGGCGTCGTGAGGCGCCTTGTTGTCGAAACTTTCCCGGAAACCGCCGCTCTGGAGGATATCCACCATGCGCGGCGCGATGCCGCCCGCGATGAACACGCCGCCGGAGGATTCGAAGGTCAGCGCCATGTCGCCCGCATAGCGCCCCAGCCAGCGCGCGAAGAGATCGAGCGCAGCCTGCGCCAGCTCGTCGCCCTCGCGAGCGGCCGAGAGGACGTCGTTCGGCTTCGCGTAGGGGAAATTCACGGACCGGTGGGCGGCGATCGCCTTTGCGATGCGGAACAGGCCTGGGCCTGACAGCACCACCTCGGCCGAAACGCGCCCGCCGACCCGCTCCAGATGCGGCCAGAGGGCCACCTCCTCCGCGGTCGCAGGACCGAACTCGATATGCCCCGCCTCGGTGGCCAGGATGGCCAGGCGGTCCTCCACGGGAATCAGCGCCCCCGCGCCCAGACCCGTGCCCGGCCCCAGCACGACCCGGGCGCCGGAACCCGGATGTCCGCTGCCGATGGGGGCGAGATCTCCCTTCTCTTCGCTCAGCACCGCCACGGAGGCCGCGACGGGCGTGTAGTCGTTCACGAGGGTCACGCGCTCCAGCCCCAGCGCCTTGCCGATCGCTTCGGCATCGATGACCCACTGCGCATTGGTGAGGCGGATGGCGGGCGCGTCCACGCGGGTCGCCACGGCGAACATGGCCGAGCGGGGCGCCTCGCCCTGATAGCCCTGAAGGGCGATCCTGATGGCGCCGACCGGATCGGGCGTCTGTGCCGTCAGGGTGCGGGGCAAGAGGTGAACGGGCTCTCCAGGGGCGGACAGCACGGCGAAGCGTGCATTGGTGCCGCCGATATCTCCGAGCAGAACAGGGAATGCGAACATCGAGAGAGCCTATCGTCGTTGTCTCACCCGCCGGAGCGGCCACCCTTCAGAGCGCGTCTTCCCAACTCCGGCTCAGGCGCACGGCGGAGTTGATGAGACCCACCATGGAGTAGGTCTGGGGGAAGTTGCCCCACAACTCGCCGGTCGTGAAGTCGGCGTCTTCGGAAAACAGGCCGAAGGAATTGCGCAGGCTCAGGATGTGCTCGAACAGCTCCCTCGCCTCTTCCTTGCGCCCGATGGCGTTCAGCGCATCCACGTACCAGAAGCCGCAGATCATGAAAGCCGTATGCATGCGCCCGAAATCGTCTTCCACATCATAACGCAGGAGAAGGTCGCCGCGGCGCAGGGTCTTGCCCACCGCATCCACGGTGGCGATGAAGCGGGGGTCGTCCGGCTTGACGAAGTTGAGCTCGGAGAGCAGCAGCAGGGTCGCGTCGAGATGCTCTCCGCCGAAGGACGAGACGAAGGTGCCCATCCCGGGGTTGAAGGCTTTCTCGTCGATGATGCGGTGCATCCGATCCGCATTCTCGCGCCAGAACGCTGCCCTGTCCTCGCGGGCCATGGCGACGGCGATCTTGGCGAGACGGTCGCAGGCCGCCCAGCACATCACGCTCGGAAATGTGTGCACGGCCGCCTTGGTGCGCAGCTCCCACGGGCCGGCATCGGGCTGATCGAACACCTCGATGGCACGCTGCCCGAGCTTCTCCAGATGCGAGAAAAGGGCCCGGTTGCCGACCGGGCGGATCATGCGCTTGTCGAGGAAGGCGTGCACGGAGGCGAGAACGATGCTGCCATAGGCATCGTTCTGAATCTGCGTATAGGCCGCATTGCCCACGCGCACCGGCCCCATGCCGCGGTAGCCCGCCAGGGCCGTCGCCTCGCGCTCCTCCAGATACGGCGAACGCGTGATGCTGAACAGGGGCGGCATGTCCTTCTGGTCGGGAATGGCCTCCATGTCGTCGACGATGTTGGTGATGTAGGTGAGGTATTCCTCCATCGTCTTGGTGGTGCCCAGTCGGTTGAGGGCCTGAATGACGAAATAGGCGTCACGCAGCCAGCAATAGCGGTAATCCCAATTGCGCTGCGTGTGCGGCGCCTCGGGCACCGACGTGGTGAGCGCAGCCACGATGGCGCCCGTCTCCTCGAAGTTGCAGAGCTTGAGCGTGATTGCGGCGCGGATCACCGCCTCCTGCCAGTCGAACGGGATGGAGAGCGAACGCACCCAGTCGCGCCAGAAGCCGATGGTGCTGTCCAAAAACTCGCGGGCGGTTGTGTCCGCTTCGGAGCGAAGCGGCTCGTCCTCACCGAAAAAGAAGGAAATGGGTCGCTCCACCACGAAGGGGCGCTCCTCGTACACATAGGACACGGGTGCGTCGGTGGTGAGCCGCAAGGAAGAATGCGGTCCCACGAACCGCAGATGATTGCTGCCGCGGGTCGTGCCCGGAGCGCAACTGCCCCATTCGAAATGCGGCCGCAGCCGCACGCGAATGCGCGGGCGCCCCTTGAGAGGCGTGACGCGGCGGATCAGCAGCGGTGGGCGGAAGGTGCGGTCGAAATGCTTGAAGCGGGGCGCGAAATCCGTGACTTCGATAATGTTGCCGAAGGAATCCGTCATGCGCGAGACGAGGACGGCCGTGTTCGGAAGATAGCCCTGTTCGCAGCTGACCATGCCGACCATGTCGATGGCGAAAACGCCCTTCTGTTCCGCATCGGTCCGCCCTTCGGGGCAGTCGAGCAGCGCCGAGAAGACCGGGTCACCATCGAACCGGGGAAAGCAGCTCCAGACGATTTGGGCCCGGCGATCCACCAGGGCCGAGATCATGCAATTGCCGATGACAGCGAGGTCCAGCGAACTCATCTAATCAATCATCCACGTTGAAAGGAAGGGAGCCGTCCGAGGCCCATCTGGACAGGGAATGTCGCAGATCGGCCGGCGTTCCCAAGCGAACCTTGGCGATTGTCTCGCCCGCACCGATGCGGATGGACAGCCCGCCCAGGGCGTTCACCGTCCTAAACCCGTTCTCGTCGGTCAAGTCGTCCCCGACGAAGATCGGGCGACGTCCCTTGTAGGGAGCAGAATCCATGAACCGCTCGATGACCTTTCCCTTTCCGGCGGCGGAAGGAAGGATTTCCGCCACGGCTTTGCCGTGCTGCAGGCGGTACTCGCTGCCCAGCGCCTCCACGGCCGCGTGGGCCGTCGCCAGGGCGAATTCCTTCTCTTGGGGCGCAAGGCGCCAGTGCAGGGCGACAGAACAGCCCTTGTCCTCGACCAGGACGCCGGCCTTGTCGGCAACCACCTCCTGCAGCCGCCCGACCATCCGGCGCAGCTCAGGGAGCTCTTCCGGATCGCAGAGGTGAAGGTTGCCGGCGATGCGCTGCTCGAGGCCGTGCAACCCCGCCATGTCGAACCGGTGAGGCTGAAAGTGGCGATCGAGAAAGGCCACGGGCCGCCCGCTGACGATGGCGAGCGCGCCGCCGAGCCTCTCCTGGAGGCGCAGGAGAACTTCGGGCAGCGCCGGATCCACCGTGACGGCGTCGGGACGCTCCACGATGTCCACCAGCGTTCCATCGAAATCGAGAAAAAGCGCGTAAGCCTCTTCCATGCCAGAAGGCTGAACGGAATGATCATGCATTAGCGGTGGTCCGGTTTCTGCCAGCAGAGATCAAGCGCCGAATTCTCTGCCGCTTGCGCAGGCGGGAGGCAGCGAGCAGCATCTGCCCCGCCCAGCGATAGACATTACGCTCTTTCACCTGATCGCGCATCAGGCGCATTCGCTCGCGCTGTTCGGCCGGAGACATCGTGAGAGCGCGATTGATGGCCTGGCCCATGGCATGAGCGTTGTAGGGATTCACGATCAGCGCCTCCGACAGTTCGCGCGAAGCACCGGCGAAGGCCGAAAGGATCAGAACGCCTTCCTCGTCGTCCCGCGCGGCCACGAATTCCTTGGCCACGAGATTCATGCCGTCGTGCAGACTCGAGACGATGCAGAGGTCGGCCGCTCTGAACAGCTCGAAAACCTCGTCGGGCTCGTGATGCCGGATGAGGAGCTTGATGGGCTCGTACCCCTCGCCGCCATGGCGCTTGTTGATCTCACGCGCCAGAGCTTCGGCCTCCTCCTGCAGCTGTCGGTAATTCGCGAGCTTGCTGCGGGTCGGGGCCGCCACCTGAACAAAGGAGAAGTTGCCGTGCCATTCGGGATGCTCATTCAGCAACGCGTCGATCGCCTGCATCCGGTCGAGAATGCCCTTCGTGTAGTCGAACCGCTCAATGCCGACGCCGATTCGCATGTCCAGGGGCAGCCCGAGCCGCTCGCGCACGGCTCGCCGGCATTCCTCGATGGGCTTCTGGCCTTCCAGGGCCGTCGGCGGCCACTCGATGGAAATGGGATAGGGGCGGATCTGCGTTTCCTCGCCGCCGAACGTGACCGAATCCGTTTCCCGGTTGATGCGGCTTTCCACATACGAATCCACCGCGTCCAGGAAGTTGTTGCAATGGGCCTGGGTGTGGAAGCCGAGAATCGACGATCCGAGCAGCCCGTCGATGATCTCCTCCCGCCAGGGGCAGATGCCGAAGGTTTCCGCATTCGGCCAGGGAATGTGCCAGAACGTGACGATGGTCGCCTGGGGAAGCCTGTTGCGGATCATGCGGGGCAGGAGCGCGAAATGATAATCCTGCACCAGAATGATCGGGTCCTCGCGCTTGGCCTCGGCGACGATGGCGTCCGCGAACTTCTCATTGACGGAGCGGTAGTATTGCCAGTCCTGCTCGCGGAAGATCGGCCGCACGAAGGCGATATGGCAGAGCGGCCAGAGGCCCTCGTTGGCGGCGCCGTAATAATACCCGTCCTGCTCCTCTTCCGAGAGCCAGACGCGGCG
>DASRWK010000108.1:0-6093 GCA_035776715.1 Microvirga sp. | reverse complement strand
GCCGTCGCCGGGGTGACGGCGCTCGACGTCTATTGCGCCCAGACGCTGAGCCGCGAGAGCCCGCATCCGCTGCCGCCCCTGCAGGACTATTCCGATCGCACCGGCTTCCCGCGCGGCGTGGAGCAGTCGCGCGGGGCGGCGAGCGATTTCGAGGTTCCTCACGACTTCCGCACCCCGGAGGCTTTGAGGCCCTATACCCAGCCCGACTTGCCACAGCGCCCGATGCCGTCCATGTAATGGCGGATGGCCAAGCCGCAGGTTTTCACCATCGGTTACGAGGGAGCGGACGTGGATCGCTTCCTCGCCACCTTGAAGGACGCGGGCGTCGCAACGCTCGCGGATGTGCGGGCCGTGGCGCTCTCACGCAAGCGCGGGTTCTCGAAATCGGCGCTGCGCGATGCGCTGTCCGGCCAGGACATCGGCTACGAGCATTTCATCAGGCTCGGGACGCCCAAGGAGGGCCGCCAGGCGGCGCGGGCCGGCGACGCCGATCTGATGCGCCGCATCTATTGCGACGAGGTCCTCCGCACGGAGGAGGCTCAGGAAGCCTTCCGGGACCTGGAGGAGCTTGCCGCCTCGAAGCCCGTCTGCCTTCTCTGCTTCGAGCGCGATCCGGCCAATTGTCACAGACGCGTCCTGGCGCAGCGCCTGGCGAGCCGGGGCTTCGAGATCGTCGATCTGACGGTTCTTTAGAGGCCGGCGTCCCAGGATGCAGGCCGATCGGAGGGGCCATCCCGAGCGGGTGAGCCCTCGGAGCGGGAGGCGTCGTGCGTGGGGCCGGATGGGCTGGACAAGTGGGACCCGGGCCCATAAGTGAATCGCATGTTCGAAGCCCAATCCCTCCCTTCTTCCGCCAGCAAGCGCGACCTTTATGCCTCGCTTGCGCAGCAGCTCGCCGCGTTGCTGGAGGGCGAACCTGACGCCATCGCCAATGCGGCCAACATGTCGGCCCTGATCTATCAGCTCGTCCCCGATCTGAACTGGGCAGGATTCTACTTCATGCGCGGTCCGGAGCTGGTCCTCGGCCCGTTCCAGGGCAAAACCGCCTGCGTGCGGATCGCAATCGGCCGCGGCGTCTGCGGCACGGCGGTCGAGCGCAAGGCCTCCATCGTTGTGCAGGACGTCCATGCCTTCCCCGGCCACATCGCCTGTGACAGCGCCTCCCGCTCCGAACTGGTGGTGCCGCTCATCAGGGACGGGCAGGTGCTGGGCGTTCTCGACCTCGACAGCCCGCATCCGAACCGTTTCGATGACGAGGACCGCGAGGGATGCGAGCGGCTCGTCCAAATCTATCTCGCGGCGTCGGAGCTGGGCGGCTAGAGCGTCGCGCCGGCATGCGGCCCTTTCCGGCCGGTCGGATGCGCCCGAACCGCTCGGACAGGAGAACCGAAATCCCCAGGAGCGGCATCAAAGCCGTCGTCGGCCCCGCCATTTCCGTCTGCTTCGGTCCCTCCGAGGGCGTCGCTTCCCTGTAAGCCGCCGAATTCGTCCGTGACACCGCGAACATCGCCCTGTGCGCGTTCCCGCGGGCGCCGATGGATCTCGTCTTGGCGCTCCTCCTCGCGATCGTCGACGGCGAGACAGGCTCGGAGACTTTGTTCGTGCCATCCAGTCGCCGGGAACCATGGGGCGACGGATTGCTTGGCTTTAGAGCATCGGACGTGGAAAGTGGACTTGCATCGTCGGGATCGATCCGATGCATTCTCTCACAGACGGCGCATCGTTCGACACGGACCTCCCGTTCATCACGATGCGCCTGGATGCCGGTCGGGTGGATTCATGCCGCGCTATTATTTCAACATTCATATTGGTCAGGATGTCATCAGCGATCCCGAGGGGCAAAACCTCAGGGATCCCGATCAGGCCTGGGAAGTGGCCAGAGCCATGGCGGCGAACCTGATGGAGACCACGTTTGAGAAGCCGATCAATTGGGCCGCATCGCACATCGAGGTCCGGGACGATCTCGACGAGATCCTCCTAGAGTTCCCCTTCATCGAGGCCATTCAGACTGAGCGGCGATCGCACTGATCGGTCCGGGACTCTCTCGGGCGTGGACGAGCAGGAAGGAAGTCTGCCGGGTGTCGGCGGCTTGCTTCGAATCGCGGGTTCTAGGGGCTTCACGCTTCCGCCGGCTTTCGGGAGAATCGTCTCATCGCGGACATGAATGTCGAAGGTTCGACCCTCGACCGCCGATGCGAGATCCGCTGGAGATCCAACGCGCAGCTGGAAAATACCGGCTCTCGGGTCTTTCCGGGGAAGCAATCTCGAAACCTACGTGTGACGCCCGTGCATACAAGTGGGGCGGTCTCAACTGCTTGCTTCGCAACAAGCCCTCGGTTTCTCGAGAAGGTCGATGGTGCTGCCAGAGAGGATCGAACTCTCGACCTCTCCCTTACCAAGGGAGTGCTCTACCACTGAGCTACGGCAGCGCGCCAACGAGTGGGCCGCTTACTGCCACAGCGCGGCCCACTGTGCAAGATTGAAATCGATCTTTTATTCGGCTGCCTGCACTTTTGGTTCCAGCGGGAGTTTGAGCGCGGTCCAAACCTCCACGAGCGCGGCACCCAGAGCGTTGATGAGAGCGTCGGTGTGGAAGGGGCCGGGAGTGATGCGCAGGCGCTCCGTGCCGCGCGGTACGGTGGGATAGTTGATCGGCTGGATGTAGATCCCATGCTTCTCCAGCAAACGGTCCGAGGCGGCCTTGCAGGCTTCCGCGTCGCCCACCATCACCGGCACGATATGGGTCACCGTGTCCATGATCGGCAGGCCGAGGCCGCTCAGCACCTGTTTGGTGCGCGCCACCTGGCGCTGCTGCAGCTGCCGCTCCTTGGAGGATGCCTTCAGGTGCCGGATCGAGGCCGTCGCGGCGGCGGCCACGGCCGGGGGGAGGGCGGTGGTGAAGATGAAGCCCGGAGCGAAGCTGCGGATGGCATCCATCACGGCTTTGGTGCCGGTGAGATAGCCGCCCATCACCCCGAAGGCCTTGCCGAGCGTTCCCTCGATCACATCGACCCGGTGCATGGCGCTCTCCCGCTCGGCGATGCCGCCGCCGCGAGGGCCGTACATGCCCACCGCATGGACCTCGTCGAGATAGGTCATGGCGCCATAGCGCTCGGCGAGATCGCAGATGGCATGGATCGGGGAGATGTCCCCGTCCATGGAATAGACGCTCTCGAACACGACCAGCTTGGGCCGGTCGCCTGCCGCCTTGAGCAGCTCCTCCAGGTGTTCGAGGTCGTTGTGGCGGAAGATCGCCTTGTCGCAGCCGGACTGGCGCACGCCCTCGATCATGGAATTGTGGTTCAGGGCGTCCGACAGGATCAGGCAGTTCGGGATGAGCTTGGCGAGCGTGGAGATGCCGGTCTGATTAGACACATAGCCCGAGGTGAAGACGAGCGCCGCTTCCTTGCCGTGGAGATCGGCGAGCTCGGCCTCGAGCTGCACGATGGGATGGCTGTTGCCGGAAATGTTGCGCGTGCCGCCGGCACCGGTGCCCAGCCGCCAGGCGGTCTCCACCATCGCGCGGGTCACGTCCCGATGCTGACCCATGCCGAGATAGTCGTTCGAGCACCATACCGTGATGGGGCGCGGGCCCTCGGGGCTGTGCCAGGTGGCATGGGGAAAGCGGCCTGCCTGCCGCTCGATCTCGGCAAAAACACGATAACGACGCTCCGCCTGGAGGCGGTCGAGGGCTGATGTAAAGTAGGTCTGATAATCCATCATCTCACCGGGTGGGCAACGCAATGCCCGGGGATACTGCGCGTATTATGCCAGACGACATTGATCCTGGTCAAAGGTCGGAACTTCGATATTGCGGTTGAGGGCCGCTTGCGAAGCCTTTATTGGGAAAGGCGACGATGGGTCGCGTGAACCATGACTGACGTGAAATCGCAAGACAAAGCTGAACGGCTCAAGGCGGCTTTGAAGGAAAATCTGAGGAAACGTAAGGCGCAGGCCCGCGGGCGCCAGCAGGCCGCCCGGGCTGCTTCACACTCGGCCGGAACCGAACCCGGAAGCGTGGGCGTTACAGGTGAGCGCGACAAGGCGTCCGACTAGCCTATAATGCGCAAGACACGCATAGCGTGAGCCTGCATCGAATAAAAGGAACAGAGTTTCATGGATCGCATTCGCATCCGGGGCGGCGCGCCTCTCAATGGGTTGATCCCGATCTCCGGCGCCAAGAATGCGGCCCTGCCTCTCATGATCGCGAGCCTGCTCACGGAGGATGCGCTGGAGCTCGGCAACGTGCCGAGGCTCGCGGACATCTCCTCGCTCCTGCGAATCATGAGCAATTTCGGGGTGGATCATTCCATTGCGGGCCGCCGGCCGGGCCAATCCTCGGAGACGGGCCAGACGATCCGCCTGACGGCCAAGAACATCATCGACACCTGCGCTCCCTACGAGCTGGTCTCCACCATGCGGGCCAGCTTCTGGGTGATCGCCCCGCTCGTGGCCCGCTTCGGCCATGCCAAGGTCTCCATGCCCGGCGGCTGCGCCATCGGCACCCGTCCGGTGGACCTGCTCATCATGGCGCTCGCCAAGCTCGGCGCCGCCATCGAGATCGAGGGCGGCTATGTGATCGCGACCGCTCCCAAGGGGCTTCAGGGCGCCGAGATCGATTTCCCGAAAGTGACGGTCGGCGGCACTCACGTCGCTCTGATGGCGGCCACGCTCGCTCAGGGCACGACCGTGGTCCGCAACGCCGCCCGCGAGCCCGAGGTGGTGGATCTGGCCGACTGTCTCGTCAAGATGGGTGCCAGGATCACCGGGGCGGGAACGTCGGAGATCGTGATCGAGGGCGTCTCCAGCCTTCACGGCGCTTCCCATGACGTGATGCCCGACCGCATCGAAACCGGCACCTACGCCATGGCGGTCGCCATGACCGGCGGCGATCTGGTGCTGGAGAACACCCGTCCGGCCTATCTTCAGGCCGCCCTCGATGCGCTGGGTCAGGCCGGAGCCGAGGTTTCCTCCACCCTCAACGGCATCCGCATCCGCCGCAACGGCAACGGCATTCAGGCGGTGGACGTGACGACCGACCCGTTCCCGGGCTTCCCGACGGACCTGCAGGCTCAGTTCATGGCCCTCATGACCCGCGCCAACGGCACGTCGCGCATCCGCGAAACGATCTTCGAAAACCGCTTCATGCACGTCCAGGAGCTGGCCCGTCTCGGCGCCCATATCCGTCTCGACGGCGACAGCGCCTATGTGGAGGGTGTTCCGGGCCTGAAGGGGGCGCCGGTCATGGCGACGGACCTGCGCGCCTCCGTGTCCCTGGTCATCGCCGGCCTGGTGGCCGAGGGCGAGACCACCATCAACCGCGTCTACCACCTCGACCGCGGTTTCGAGGCCCTTGAAGCCAAGCTCGCCCGCTGCGGCGCCGCGATCGAGCGCCTCCGGGGCTGACGACGAGAGTGGGGGCATGCGCATCGGCCCCGAGGGGGCTGATGCTCCATGGCCTCCCTCTTTCATCATCCCGCCCTCTTACGCCATGGCGATCCCGGGCTTGTCCCGGGGATCGGGCCCGGCCATGACGCAGGAGCAGAAGAGTGCTCTCAAAACAATCGGGCGCGGGAAGCCGGCCGGTTCCTCGCCAGCACCAGCCTTGAGCCGGACGCTCCTCGCGCTCCCGTCGGTCCGCTCCCTAAACCGACCTTCGGACAAGCCACCCCGGCCCCGGGGACGAGGCCCCGTGCCTCTCGCTCTTTGACGATTCTCCCGGCGGTCCCGACTGGACAAGCGCGTCCTACGGGTTGAGAGTCCGAAGCCTTGCAGCAGAGCGCAGGTTGCGCGGAGGGTAGGGGCTCTCTACCTAAACATCAGACTTCAACATAGGTTGAGAGCCATGGACCTCCTGAGACTCGTTGCGTTCGACCCGGAAGATCTGGCCGTCATCTCGGCTCACCTGCAGGATTCCCTGCTGCGGGTCGGTGATATCGTCTATCTGCCCAAGGAGCGCCGGTTCGCAATCCAGACGCGCCGGTACGATTGGGAGGCGGCAACCCCCCAGCGGCGCCTGACCTGCATGCATTTCGAGCATGTGAAGGCGGTGCGCGTGCGCGGCATCGACCAGACCAACAAAGATGCCGTTCT
>DASRWK010000107.1:0-3187 GCA_035776715.1 Microvirga sp. | reverse complement strand
AGATCGCGGGGGGCAGGTTCCCCCCGCGCAAGCAGGGCCTTTCGGTCCTGGATGAGTTCGTTCACCAGTTCCTCGAAGAAGCGGATGGCGGGCCGCGCCCGCCAGCGCCCGATGCGGGGCACCCAATCCGGCAGGCCGAAGATGTCGACCGGATCGACGCGGCCCAGCCCCTCGAAATAGCGGGTGATGGCGCGTCCCAGGGCGTCCGGGTCGCGGGCCACGCCCTTCGAGAAGATCGTCCTCTCCAGAACGTCGAGGGTCACGCGGGTCATCTCGAGGGAGATGTCCACCTCCCTTCCCTCGGGCCGGCGCTGCCAGCGGCGCACGAGACGCTCCGCCGACTCGACCATGGCGGGGAAGAACCCGGTCACGACGCGCGGCGGGAACAGAGGGGCGATCGTGCGGCGCTGGAGCTTCCATTCCTCCCCCTCGGCCGTCAGCAGGCCCCGCCCCAGACCGGGGGCCAGAACCCGCAGCTGCAGGTCGTCCTTCCGGTAATTGGCCACGTTGTCGACGAGAACGTGGCGGATGACCGCCGGGTCGTTCACCACCGTGATCCGGCCGAGCGCCCCGCTGCCGGAGATGATCCGCTCCTCGAAGTGCCGCTCGGTCCAGGTGGTCAGCGGGTTCTGGCGAAGGGCCCACAGGAACGCCAGCAAGCCCGGAGGCTCCTGGAGCGGCTTGGGGGCTGGAGGCCGGAAGAGAGGGGCGTCGAGGGTGTCGGTCATTAGAATTTACAAGCCCGTTATGCGCGTTGGCTGTTGCGGGAGGCCAAGTTTGAGATAAGAACACCCAACTCCATCGAAAGAGGTCAGGATGTCGCCGTCAACCCGCATCGAAACAGATACCTTCGGCCCCATCGAAGTTCCCTCCGACAAGCTGTGGGGCGCTCAGACGCAGCGTTCGCTCCAGAACTTTCGCATTGGCACCGATCGGATGCCGCTGCCTCTCGTCCACGCGCTGGCCATCGTGAAGCAGGCGGCCGCGCTCGTGAACAAGGATCTCGGCAAGCTCGACCCCCGTCTGGCCGACGCGATCGCCTCGGCGGCCGCCGACGTGGTACAGGGCAAGTACGATGACGAATTCCCGCTCGTGGTCTATCAGACCGGATCGGGCACCCAGTCCAACATGAACATGAACGAGGTGCTCTCGAACCTCGCCATCGAGCGCCTCGGCGGCGAGCGCGGCAGCAAGAAGCCCGTTCACCCCAACGACCATGTGAACATGGGGCAGTCGTCCAACGACTCGTTCCCCACGGCCATGCACATCGCCGTCGCGCGCGAGATCCACGACCGTCTCCTCCCGGCCCTCAAGCACCTCCTCAAGGCTCTCGAAGCCAAGTCAGAGGCCTTCAAGGACCTCGTGAAGATCGGTCGTACGCACCTGCAGGATGCAACGCCCGTCACCCTCGGCCAGGAGTTCTCCGGCTATGCGACGCAGGTGCGCCTCGGCATCGCCCGGATCGAGCAGACCCTGCCCGGCATCTATGCGCTGGCCCAGGGCGGCACCGCCGTCGGCACGGGGCTCAACGCCCATGCGGAATTCGCCGATCGATTCGCCGCGAAGGTGGTGGAACTGACTGCCCTGCCCTTCACCTCGGCGACCAACAAGTTCGAGGCGCTCGCCTCCAACGATGCGCTCGTCTACACGCACGGCGCGCTGGCGAGCCTCGCGGCGGGCCTGTTCAAGATCGCCAACGACATCCGCCTCATGGGCTCCGGCCCTCGCTCGGGCATCGGCGAAATCTCGCTACCCGAGAACGAGCCCGGCTCGTCGATCATGCCCGGCAAGGTGAACCCCACCCAGGCCGAGGCCATGACGATGCTGTGCTGCCAGGTTGCAGGCAACCAGACCACGGTGACCTTCGCCGGCAGCCAGGGCCATTTCGAGCTCAACGTGTTCAAGCCGGTGATCGTGAACGCCGTTCTGCAGTCGATCCGCCTGCTGGCGGACGGCGCGATCAGCTTCACGGACAACTGCGTCGTCGGCATCGAGCCGAACAGGGAGCGCCTCAAGGAGCTGATGGAACGTTCCCTGATGCTCGTGACGGCTCTGGCGCCGACCATCGGCTACGACAAGGCCGCCGCGATCGCGAAGGCAGCCCACAAGAACGGAACGACGCTGAAGGAAGAGGCCCTCAAGGCGGGCGTCTCCGAAGCGGACTTCGATGCGGTCGTTCGTCCCGAGACGATGCTCCAGCCGGGCTAGTCTGATAAGGTTGCGCCATGGCTGAGATCATCAATCTGCGCCAGGCGCGCAAGCAGAAGGCGCGGGCCGAGAAAGAGGCCCGCGCCGAGCAGAACCGCATCGCCTTCGGCCGCACCAAGGCGGAGAAGGACTTGACCAGGGCCGAACGGGAACTGGCGCAGCGCCGCATCGACTCGCACAAGCGCGACGACAACGAGACGCCTTGAATGGGCGCGGGCATCCTCAAGCGCTCCGTCTCGATTGCCGGTCACCGGACGAGCATCTCCCTCGAAGAACCGTTCTGGCAGATCCTGCGGGAGATCGCCGAGCGCGAGAAGCTCTCCGTCCAGGCGCTCATCGGGCGTATCGACGCTGAACGGGGAGAGCAGAACCTCTCCTCCGCCATTCGCGTGTTCGTGCTGATGGATCTGCGCAACCGCTGACGACGATGGCGCCTCTTGCGGACAGGGGGATCCTGTCAGGGGGATCCGGTCCTTCGCGCGATACGCTCCATTCTACGTCATGGCCGGGCTTGGTCCGGCCATCCACACCTTCGAGGCGCCACCCCAGAAAGACGTGGACCCCCGGGACAACGACGGAGGGTGTGAGCGCCACGCAGGAAAGGTGGCTTTACCGTTCAGGACTGCCGTAGATACCCGGTGGGGCGCCCAGCTCGACCGGAGGATTCAGCGGCGGCAGCGATGTCGGCGAAGGCGCCGGCTCCTGCGGGTCCGGTTGTCGCTGCTGTTCCGATTGCAGGCGCTCCGCCTCACGACGCGCTCTCTCGGCCTCGGCCTGCGCCTTGGCTTGACGCGCCGCCTCCTCGGCGGCAGCCTTCGCTCGCTGCCGCTCCGCCTCCTGCTGCGCCTGGATCTGACGCTCGCGCTCGGCGGCGGCGCGCTCGAAGGCCTCGATCTTTTCGAGTTCCCGCTTGAGCACGATGGCCGCGAGCCCGTTGCGGAATGGGCCTGCATCGACCTCACGCACCGGATTGGCCAGC
>DASRWK010000106.1:0-3902 GCA_035776715.1 Microvirga sp. | reverse complement strand
CGGTCCTGTCGACCCCGAACTCTCCCCTCGCAAGAGGCCTGGGAATGGCAAGCCTGGACTGTGCTTCAGCGGTGGAGCGGACTCGACGGCGGCGGTGGCTCTTCTGCCACCGCAGACGGAATTGTTCTTCCTCAAGAGGATCACGCCGCTTCATAGAGCAGGCGAGTCTCCTTGGTCCGCGTTCGAGAGAAGCGCCCGGAGCGCAGCGCGGATCCTCCTCAACAGAAAGTCCTACCATAAGAGCTCGGAAGCAGGGGTGCGCTTCTGCGAGGCGCTGCAGAAAGATGGCCGCACGGCATTCGTCATCGGGTCCGATCTGGAATATGTCCGTGACCCTACCGGCTTCCCTCATCATATGTCCTGCTCGGTGCCTCTCCTCCTCATGGCGGAATCGCGCAATTTGGATACGATCGCGTGGGGGACGATTGGAGAGGCGGCCTATCGATTCGGCAGCAAAGGCAAGTATGTGGATTTCGCTGCTCGCAACGTCTTCAAGCACTATAATGCGCTGTTCTCAGCCCTAGGCCTGCCGTTCTACAACCCAGTCGTTGGCCTGAGCGAAGTCACCACCAGCAGGATCGCACTGTCGTCCGGTTATCACGCTTATGTTCAGTCATGTTCAAGGGAAATGATCGAGCTATGCGGAGGCTGCATCAAGTGTTTCCGGAAGAGTCTGCTGAACGCCACAGTCTCGGGCCGATGGCCGACTGACAAGGAATTCGATCGCTTTTTTGCCGGTTCCGAAATCAGGCAATACTTGGAGAAGTCACCGATCAAATTGGAGAATGTATACGCTTTCGTGACATCATACTATGATGGGAAGCATCCAACGATGCTGGCTCTGAAGAGGCGGGTGCGAGGAGGCGAAGTCCCGGTCGCTTGGATGACGAAATACATTCCTTCCTACATCGATCAGGCTCCAGCGGAATATCGCTCCCATTTGGCCGAGAGCCTATCCAGGTTCACGGCACCGATGTCGGAGCAGGATCTTCAGGACATGATGAGCTGGGATGTCACGGCTATCGGAAGTGACCCGCAAGTCGCACAGCACGCCCGAGACCTAAGATCGCTCCTCGGCCGGCAGTCTCAGCTTTGATTTGTGAAGGGGAGACGGGCGAGGACCTGCCTCAAGCAGCCTCTCGTTCCAGGCTGCCGTCCCCCTTGCAGAGCCGAGCTGCTGAACCTGTGCGAAGCGTACTCAGGGGTCTCTCTCAGGAACCCCATTCGAAGCCTCACGTTATTCCAGCCTATCCCTGGAGGGCATGGAGTTCTCGATGCGTATGATGACCTGGCTCGGCGCAATGGCCGGTGCGGCTTTCCTTTTCGCGCCCGACGCCCAAGCACAAACAACGAGGTTCGACGGCAGATGGAGCGTGGAGGTCGTGACCGAACAGGGCGCCTGTGATCGGGCCTACCGCTATTCCGTCGTCGTGGAGAACGGGCGCGCGCGCTATGGCGGACCGGAGCAGTTCGACGTGAACGGTCAGGTGCGGCCGAACGGCTCCGTCACCGCCAGCATCTCGCGCGGCCAGGACCGCGCCAACGTGACCGGGAGGCTCGAGGGCAATTGGGGGCGCGGCACGTGGAACACCTCCGGCGGCCGGTCCTGCTCGGGTTATTGGAACGCCGAGAAGCGCGGCTGATTCCTCAGCCGATGCGCCGATAGCCTCGCGGTCCCGGATGTCCTAGAATGGGGGACGTGAATTCTTCCCGTTCCATGAGGGCATCCGACTCAATCCCATGACACGCATTCCGGATTTTTCGAGCCTTGGGTGGGAGGGCGCCGCCGAGGCCGGGCCTGCAGCCGGGCCGCGGGCCGAGCCCTGGCTGACGCCGGAGGGGATCGCGGTGAAGGGCTCCTATGGCCCCGCCGACCGCGCCGGGCTCGACTTTCTCGACACCTGGCCGGGGCTGGCGCCGTACCTGCGCGGCCCCTACCCGACCATGTACGTCACCCAGCCCTGGACCGTGCGCCAGTACGCCGGCTTCTCCACGGCCGAGGCCTCCAACGCGTTCTACCGCCGCAACCTCGCGGCCGGCCAGAAGGGCCTGTCGGTGGCCTTCGATCTCGCCACCCACCGCGGCTACGATTCCGACCACCCGCGCGTGGCCGGCGATGTCGGCATGGCCGGGGTCGCCATCGACTCGATCTACGACATGCGCACCCTGTTCGCCGGCATCCCGCTCGACCAGATGAGCGTGTCGATGACCATGAACGGCGCGGTGCTGCCGATCCTGGCCCTCTACATCGTGGCGGCGGAAGAACAGGGCGTGCCGGCCCACAAGCTCGCCGGCACGATCCAGAACGACATCCTCAAGGAGTTCATGGTGCGCAACACCTACATCTACCCGCCCCAGGGGTCGATGCGCATCATCTCCGACATCTTCGCCTACACCTCCGCCAACATGCCGAAGTTCAACTCGATCTCGATCTCCGGCTACCACATGCAGGAGGCGGGCGCGACGCAGGATCTCGAACTCGCCTACACGCTGGCCGACGGCGTGGAGTACATCCGGGCCGGGCTCGCAGCCGGCCTCACCATCGACCAGTTCGCGCCGCGCCTGTCGTTCTTCTGGGCCATCGGCATGAACTTCTTCATGGAAGTGGCCAAGCTGCGCGCCGCGCGCCTCATCTGGGCCAAGCTCGTGCGGGGCTTCAATCCGCAATCCGAGAAGTCGCTGCCGCTGCGCACGCATTGCCAGACCTCGGGCTGGTCGCTGACCGCCCAGGACGTGTTCAACAACGTGGTGCGCACCGGCGTCGAGGCCATGGCGGCGACCCAGGGCCACACCCAGTCGCTGCACACCAACGCGCTCGACGAGGCGCTGGCGCTGCCCACCGACTTCTCGGCCCGCATCGCCCGCAACACCCAGCTCTTCCTGCAGCAGGAAAGCGGCACCACCCGCCTCATCGATCCCTGGGGCGGCTCGTACTATGTCGAGCGCCTGACCTATGAGCTGGCCGCGAAGGCCTGGGGCCATATCCAGGAGGTGGAGAGCTTAGGCGGCATGGCGAAGGCCATCGAGGCGGGCATCCCGAAGCTGAAGATCGAGGAGGCCGCCGCCCGCACCCAGGCGCGCATCGATTCCGGCCAGCAGAAGATCATCGGGGTGAACTGCTTCAGGCCGCCGGACGAGGCGCCGATCGAGATCCTGAAGGTCGACAACGCGGCGGTGCGCGCGCAGCAGATCGAGAAGCTCGAGCGACTGCGCGCCGAGCGCGATCAGGCGGACGTGGACGCGGCCCTCGCCGCGCTTTCCGCCGGTGCTTCGAGCGGCCAGGGCAACCTGCTCGATCTGGCGGTCACGGCGGCGCGGGCCAAGGCCACGGTGGGCGAGATCTCGGACGCGCTCGAACGGGTCTGGGGCCGCCACCGGGCCGAGATCAAGGCGATCTCGGGGGTGTACAAGCGGGAGGTCGGCATGGCGTCGCCAGCCGTGGAGAAGGTGCGGCAGCTGGTCGAGGAGTTCGAGCGCAACGACGGGCGCCGGCCGCGCCTGCTGGTGGCCAAGATGGGCCAGGACGGGCACGACCGCGGCCAGAAGGTGATCGCCTCGGCGTTTGCCGATCTCGGCTTCGACGTGGATATCGGGCCGCTGTTCGCCACGCCCGCGGAAGCCGCCCGGCAGGCGGTCGAGAACGACGTGCACATCATCGGCGTGTCGTCGCTGGCGGCGGGCCATCTGACCCTGGTGCCGGAGCTGAAGGCGGAGCTGGCGACGTTCGGCCGCGAGGACATCGCGATCGTGGTCGGCGGGGTGATCCCGCCGCAGGATTTCGCGGCGCTCCGCCAGGCCGGCGCAGCGGCGATCTTCCCGCCCGGCACGGTGATCGCCGAGGCCGCCGTCAGCCTCATCGAGGAACTCAACCGCAGACTCGGATACGCCCCAAAACACGCCGC
>DASRWK010000105.1:0-6072 GCA_035776715.1 Microvirga sp. | reverse complement strand
CATCACTGGAACAACTTCCTCTGGCCGCTCATCGTCACCAACTCGGTGGAGAGCCGCCCGCTCACGGTGGGGCTCGCCGTGTTCGGAGCCCCTGAGACGGGCGTCGACTGGTCCGTCATCACGGCGGCCACCGTCATGACCATGGCACCGCTGCTCCTGGCCTTCCTTCTGTTCCAGCGGCAGTTCGTCCAGTCCTTCATGCGTGCAGGAATCCGCTGATGAAGCTCGTGACCTGGAACATCCAGTGGGGTCTCGGCTGCGACGGCAGGGTCAATCTCGACCGCATCATCGAGACCGCAAAGGCGCTCAGCGATGCGGACGTGTTCTGCTTCCAGGAGATCTCGCACGGTTTCGCGCCCCATGACGGCGGCGAAGATCAGCCTGCGATCCTTGCCTCGCTCCTGCCCGGCTATACGCCTGTGTTCCGCCCGGCCGTGGAGCGGCGGGACGAGAAAGGCCATCCGCAGGTCTTCGGCAACATGATCCTATCGCGCTTAGCCGTGATGGAGGTGACAAGTCACATATTGCCGTGGCCTGCAACCGAATGCAGGAGCATGCAGCGTCAGGCGCTCGAGGTCGTCGTGGCAACGAGCTTCGGTCCTGTACGCGTCACGACCTGCCATCTCGAGTATCATTCGGACGAACACCGGAAAGCTCAGGTTGAGCATATCCGCATGGTGCACGAGGAGCATGAGAAGCGCGGCAGACTCACCTATCGCGATCATTCCGAGGGGCCGTATCGCTCTCTCCCCTCACCCGTCGGCGCCCTCGTCTGCGGCGACTTCAATCTCGGCCCTGAGGATCCGCTCCACGCCGAGATGCGCAAGCCCTTCGCGTCAGGCGTTCCGTCGTTCGTGGATGCGTGGATGATCAAGCACGGAAAGGCGCCACACGCGCCCACGACCGGCATTGCGGATTTCAAGCAATGGCCGCAAGGGCCCCATTGCCGCGATTACATTTTCGTGTCGGAGAATATGGCGGACCGGATCGTCGATCTGCGCGTCGATGTGGAAACGACAGCCTCCGATCATCAGCCGGTCGCGATCACGCTCCAGGCCTGACAATGAGAAGCCGGGCTGTCTCACAGCCCGGCTTAGCTCGTTACATGCCGGCGAGGCAGACGTATTTGAGTTCGAGGAAGCCCTCGATGCCGTACTTGGAGCCTTCGCGTCCGAGGCCCGATTGCTTGATGCCGCCGAACGGCGCCATCTCGTTGGCCAGAGCAGGCGTGTTCACACCCACCATGCCGCTCTCCAGAGCCTCCGCCACACGCCAGACACGAGCCATGTCCTTGGCGTAGAAGTAGGACGCCAGGCCGAACTCCGTGTCGTTCGCCATCGCGATCACGTCCTCTTCGTCCTTGAACGTGATGATCGGCGCCAGGGGCGCAAAGGTTTCCTCCTTCGTCACCTTCATGCTCTGATTGATGCCCGTCATCACCGTGGGCTCGAAGAACGTGCTGCCCAGTTCCGAGCGCTTGCCGCCTACCAGCACCTTGCCGCCCTTCTCGAGCGCATCGGCCACATGATCCTCCATCTTGGCCACGGCACGGTCATCGATCAGCGGCCCCATGGTCACACCCTCGTCCGTGCCCCGGCCGAGCTTGAGGCCCTTGGCCTTCGCGGCGAGCTTCTCGGCGAAGGCTTCGGCCACGCTCTCCTGCACGTAGATGCGGTTGGCGCACACGCAGGTCTGGCCGGCATTGCGGAACTTCGAGGCCGTGGCGCCTTCCACCGCCGCATCGAGATCGGCATCGTCGAACACGATGAAGGGCGCATTGCCACCGAGCTCCAGCGACAGACGCTTGATGCTGTCGCCTGCCTCCCGCATCAGCCAGCGGCCCACGCCGGTGGAGCCGGTGAAGGTGATCTTGGCCACTTTCGGATTGTGGCAGAATTCCTCGCCGATGGGCTTGGCCTCATTGGTGGTGATCACCGAGAACGCCCCCTTGGGCACGCCTGCCCTCTCGGCCAGCACGGCGAGCGCGAGAGCCGAAAGCGGAGTCTGCGCTGCGGGCTTGAGCACCATGGTGCAGCCTGCGGCCAGCGCCGGACCAACCTTGCGGGTGATCATGCCGTTCGGGAAGTTCCAGGGGGTGATCGCCGCGCACACGCCCACCGGCTGCTTGAGCACGAGGATGCGCTGGCCGGAGTTCGCGCCAGGAATGATGTCGCCGTCGATGCGCTTGGCTTCTTCGGCGAACCACTCGATGTAGGCGGCGTTCGAGATCACCTCGCCCTTGGCTTCCGCGAGCGGCTTGCCCTGCTCGGTGGTGAGGATGAGCGCCAGATCGTCGGCATTCTCGATGATGAGGTCATACCACTTCTTCAGGATCTGACTGCGCTCCTTGGCGGTGCGCTTGGCCCAGGCCCTCTGCACCTCATGGGCCTTGTCGATGGCCCGACGGGCCGCCTCGACCCCGAGATCAGGCACATGGGCGATGAGCGCGCCATCGAAGGGGTCGGTGACGGGAATGGCCTTTCCACCGGCCGCATCCACCCATTCGCCCGCTACGTAGGCCTGGGACACCAGCAAGGACGGGTCCTTCAGGTCTGGGACGCGACGTTCCGGAGGATTATGAGCTGTCATGGGAAACTCCAGCCTGGATGAGGGAAAATGACGAGGTGGTTATAGGCGCTTCAGGCTTCCATGAATACCGCTTTCCACGCCGGCCAGGGTTGCCGCTGGATGTCGAGCGGGCCGCCTTCCACACGGAACCGTGATTTTGGGAATGTTTGCGACTTAAGGATTAAGGCCTGTCGCATTGCTAAGGCGTATAGCCTCATTACCTTGTCTTGACCGACTTCATGGAGGGTTTCACCATGCGGTCCGACATATGGCAGGACTAACCTGCTCTTCAAACGATAGAGGGAAGGAAGACGATGCGAGTTCTCAAACCCATTCTGTTCGCCTTGAGCTGCACCGTGGCAACGCATGCGGCCTATGCGCAGCAGGTCTCCGACGGGGTGGTGAAGATTGGCATTCTCAACGATCAATCCGGCGTCTACGCGGATTTCGGCGGCAAATCCTCCGTCGAAGCGGCCCGCATGGCCGTCGAGGATTTCGGCGGCAAGGTCCTGGGCGCCCCGATCGAGATCGTGAACGCCGATCACCAGAACAAGCCTGACGTGGCCTCCAGCATTGCCCGGCAATGGTACGATACGGAGAAGGTCGATTCCATCATGGAGCTGACAACGTCCTCCGTCGCGCTGGCAGTCCAGGGGCTTTCCAGGGAAAAGAAAAAAATCACCATGACCACCGGTGCGGCGACGACGGAGCTCACCGGCAAGCAGTGCTCTCCCTATGGCTTCCACTGGGCCTACGACACCCACGCGCTGGCGGTCGGTACCGGCGGCGCGCTGGTGGAGAACGGCGGCGACAAATGGTTCTTCCTCACCGCTGACTACGCCTTCGGCTATTCCCTCGAGGATCAGACTTCGAAATTCGTGAAGTCCAAAGGTGGCCAGGTCATCGGCTCCGTCCGCCATCCGCTGGCGGCAACTGATTACTCGTCCTTCCTGCTACAGGCGCAAAGCTCCGGGGCGAACGTCATCGGCTTGGCCAATGCGGGCCTTGACACGGCAAACGCCATCAAGCAGGCCGCCGAGTTCGGGATAACCCAGGGCGGCACGCGCCTTGCGGCGCTTCTCTTCACGCTCGCCGAGGTGAAGGGCCTGGGCCTGCAGGCCGCGCAGGGCCTGACGCTCACGGAAGGCTGGTACTGGGATCAGAACGACGAGAACCGTGCTTTCGCCAAACGCTTCCAGGAGAAGACGGGCAAGATGCCCAACATGATTCATGTGGGCACCTACTCCACCGTGATGCAGTACCTGAAGGCTGTTCAGAAGGCCGGCACTGACGAAACCGAGGCCGTCGCGAAGGCCCTGCACGAAATGCCGGTCGAGGATGCGTTCACAAAGAACGGCAAGGTGCTGCCCAATGGCCGCATGGTCTACGACATGTACCTCTTCCAGGTGAAGAAGCCCGAAGAAAGCAAGGGCGAGTGGGACATGTATACGCAGCTCGCCACGATTCCCGGCGATCAGGCTTACATGAAGGCTGCCGAAAGCGGTTGCCAGCTCACGCAGTAAGCGCCTAGCAACGAGGCGGGGACGGCACGGGCCGCCCTCGCCATTTCATTCCTGCCTTTCATTGCATGGGATCAGCGGCCGACAGATGGTCAGTACTCAACCGATTTTGAGCGCCGCAGGGCTCACCATGGAGTTCCGCGGCTTTGTCGCGGTGAAGGATGTGACGCTCTCCGTGAACGAAGGAACGATCCATGCCTTGATCGGCCCGAATGGCGCCGGCAAGACCACGGTCTTCAACCTTCTCACCAAATTCCTCACCCCCACGCGCGGGCAGATTCTCTTTCGCGGCAGCGACATCACCGGACTGAAGCCCGCCGAGGTGGCACGTCTCGGCCTTGTGCGCTCGTTCCAGATCTCCGCCGTCTTTCCGCATCTCTCGGTGCTTGACAATGTGCGCGTGGCGCTGCAGCGGCCGGAGGGTCTTGCCACCCAATTCTGGCTTCCCTTTCGCAGCCTCTCGGTTCTCGACGAGCGCGCGATGGAGCTGATCGATGCGGTCAATCTGTCCGCCTACGCGCATCTGACGGCCTCGGAACTGTCCTATGGCCGCAAGCGCGCTCTCGAGATTGCGACGACACTGGCTCTCGATCCAGCCATGCTCCTCCTCGACGAGCCCATGGCCGGCATGGGGCATGAAGACATCGGACGCATCGCCGACCTGATCAGGCGCGTCGCCAAGAACCGCACCGTGCTCATGGTCGAGCACAATCTGAATGTCGTGGCGGATCTGTGCGACCGCGTCACGGTTCTGGCGCGCGGCGAGATCCTTTCCGACGGCTCCTACGCGACCGTCAGCGCCGATCCGCGCGTGCGTGAAGCCTATATGGGGACCGAGCATGAGTAACGCGCCTCTCCTCGAAGTTCGCAGGCTGAACGCCTGGTACGGAGAAAGCCACGTGCTTCACGGTGTCGATCTCGACATTCGCGAAGGTGAGACGGTGACGCTGCTCGGCCGCAATGGCGCGGGCAAGACCACCACCCTGCGCGCCATCATGGGCATCCTGCGCCGCCGCGAGGGCGTCATCCGCCTGCGTGGTCAGGACCTCCTCGGCTTTCCCCTTCACAAGGTGGCGCAGGCGGGCATCGGCTATGTGCCTGAGGAGCGCGGCATCTTCGCAAGCCTCACCGTGGCCGAGAACCTCCTGCTGCCGCCGAATGTTTCGGAAGGCGGAATGAGCCTCGATGAGATCTACACGCTCTTCCCCAATCTCCATGAGCGCCGCTCCAGCCAGGGCACGAAGCTCTCCGGCGGAGAGCAGCAGATGCTGGCGATCGCCCGCATTCTGCGAACGGGAGCCAAGATCATCCTGCTCGACGAGCCGACCGAAGGCCTTGCTCCCGTGATCGTCCAGCGGATCGGCGACGTTCTTGTGGCCCTCAAGAAGCGCGGCATGACGATCCTGCTCGTGGAGCAGAATTTCCGCTTCGCCCGAAAGATCGCCGACCGTTTCTACCTCATGGAGGACGGGCGCATGGTCAATTCCTTCCCCGGTCACGAACTCGACGCGCGCATGGACGAGCTCCACGAAGTGCTGGGAGTGTAAAAACATGAGCACGATTTTCGGCATTCCCGCCCCCGCCCTCTATGGCCAGATCCTGATCGGCCTGATCAACGGCTCCTTCTACGCCATGCTCAGCCTTGGGCTCGCGGTCATCTTCGGCCTGCTGCGGGTGATCAACTTTGCCCATGGCGCCCAGTACATGCTCGGCGCCTTCGCGGCCTATCTCCTGCTGACTTATGCCGGTATCGGCTACTGGCCGGCTCTCGTTCTCGCGCCCCTGCTCGTTGGCGCGGTGGCGATCGTGATCGAGCGCCTCATGCTGCGGCGGCTCTACGGCCTGGATCCCCTCTATGGACTGCTGCTGACCTTCGGTCTGGCTCTCATCTTCGAAGGCGCGTTCCGCCATTGGTTCGGCGCGGCCGGCAAGCCCTATGCGCCGCCGGCCCAGCTGACCGGCGCGCTCAACCTCGGCTTCATGT
>DASRWK010000104.1:0-2063 GCA_035776715.1 Microvirga sp. | reverse complement strand
GAGCGTCGGCCTCTGGGACCGTCTCGTGTGGCGGCTCGGGGACGTGCTCGTCTATGCGCCTTTGAAAAACCGCTTCGGGCTGACCAAGATCAAGGTGGGCTACACGGCGGGCGAGGCCATCGGCCCTGAGATCTTCCGCTTCTATCGCGCCATCGGCGTGAACTTGAAGCAGCTCTACGGGCAGACCGAGGCCAGCGTCTACGTCACCATGCAGCCGGACGGCGAAATCCGCGCCGACACGGTCGGCCGCCCTGCTCCGGAAGTGGAGATCCGCATCGCCGACAACGGCGAAGTGCTCTACCGCTCCCCAGGCGTGTTCGTGGGCTACTACAAGGACGAGGAGAAGACCGCCGAGACGAAGACTCCCGACGGCTTCGTGCATTCGGGCGACGCCGGCTTCTTCGATTCCGACGGTCATCTCAAGATCATCGATCGCGCCAAGGATGTCGGCAAGATGCGGGACGGCTCGCTCTTCCCGCCGAAATACGTCGAGAACAAGCTGAAGTTCTATCCCAACATCAAGGAGGCGGTCTGCTTCGGCGACGGGAAGGACTACGTCTCGGCCTTCATCAACATCGACCTCGTGGCGGTGAGCAACTGGGCGGAGCGGAACGGCGTCACCTACGCCTCCTATCAGGAGCTCGCCGGACATTCCCGCGTTTACGAGATGATCGAGAAGCACGTGGACGAGGTGAACCGCTCCCTTGCCTCGGAGCCGCGCATGGGCGGCGCGCAGATCAAGCGCTTCCTCATCCTGCACAAGGAACTCGATGCGGATGACGGCGAGCTGACCCGCACCCAGAAGGTGCGCCGCGGCTTCATCGCCGAGCGCTATGCGCCGCTGATCGAGGCGCTCTACGACGGTTCGCCCGAGGCCGACATCTCCACCGAAGTGACCTTCGAGGACGGGCGCAAGGGCGTGATCTCCGCCCGCGTGAAGATCAGGGACATGGAGCCATATCCCGTGCAGCAGACAGCGACATTGCCGGAGGCCGCGGAATGAGAGCCCCCGACCATCCGATCCTGAGCAAAGGGGATGTGCTGCTCGCCGTCGAGAACGTGTCGCTGGGGTTCGGCGGCGTGAAGGCCCTGACGGACGTGTCGTTCGACATCCGCAAGAGCGAGATCCGGGCGATCATCGGCCCGAACGGCGCCGGCAAGACCTCGATGCTCAACTGCATCAACGGCTTCTATTATCCAACGGAGGGACGCATCACCTTCAAGGGCGTGAAGCGCCCGAAGATGCGTCCCTATGAGGCGGCGCGCGGCGGCATCGCCCGCACCTTCCAGAACGTCGCGCTCTTCAAGAGCATGTCCACCCTCGACAACATCATGGCGGGCCGCTCCATCAAGATGCGCTCGAACTTCTTCTGGCAGCTCTTCCGCCATGGTCCGGCCATGAAGGAGGAGGTCGAGCACCGCCGCTTCGTGGAGGAGATCATCGACTTCCTCGAAATCCAGCACATCCGCAGAACCCCCGTGGGACGCCTTCCCTATGGCCTCCAGAAGCGCGTGGAGCTCGGCCGCGCGCTTGCGATGGAGCCGGAGCTTCTGCTGCTCGACGAGCCGATGGCCGGCATGAACCTCGAGGAGAAGGAAGACATGTCGCGCTTCATCCTGGAGGTGAACCAGCAATACGGAACCACCATCGCGCTGATCGAGCACGACATGGGCGTGGTGATGGACCTCTCGGACCGTGTCGTGGTGCTCGAATACGGCCGCAAGATCGCCGACGGCACGCCGGCCGAGGTGAAGCGCGACCAGCGCGTGATCGACGCCTATCTCGGCGTCGCGCATTGAGGGCAAGCCGATGGACATCCTCTACAAAGTCTTCGTCGAGCCCTTCGTCTTCATGGGCGAGGCGCCGGACCTTCTCATCCAGACGCTGTGGGAGGGGCTCGTCTCAGGGGTGCTCTACGCGCTGATCGCGCTGGGCTTCGTCCTGATCTTCAAGGCCTCGGGCGTGTTCAACTTCGCCCAGGGCATCATGGTGGTCTTCGCGGCGCTCACGCTTATCGGCCTCCACGAGCGCGGCGTCCCGGCGATCCTCGCCGTCCTCCTCA
>DASRWK010000103.1:0-5764 GCA_035776715.1 Microvirga sp. | reverse complement strand
ATGCCTGCAGATCAGCCCGCTCGTGCGCCGAATCGTCGCCGACAATCCGGGACCCATCACCTTCACCGGAACCTGCAGCTACATCGTCGGCTCGGGCAAGGTGGCCATCATCGATCCGGGTCCGGACAGTCCTGGGCATATCGCGGCTCTGCTCGACGCCGTCCGCGGCCAGACCGTGTCTCATATTCTGGTGACCCACACCCATCGCGATCACTCTCCCGCCGCCCGCGCCATCCAGGCCGCGACGGGAGCGCTTGTCGTCGGCTGCAGCCCGCACCGGAGCGCCCGCCCCCTGTTCAGCGGCGAAGTGAACTCTCTCGAGGCGAGTTCCGACAAGGATTACGCCCCCGACCTTGAACTGGCCGAAGGCGCCATGGTGCAAGGCCCCGGCTGGACCCTCGAGGCCGTGGCGACGCCCGGGCACATGGCCAATCACCTCGCCTTCGCGCTGCCCGAGGAGAAGGCCCTGTTCTCCGGCGATCACGTGATGGCCTGGTCCACCACCGTCGTCGCGCCGCCCGACGGATCCATGAGCGAGTTCATGGCGTCTCTCGACAAGCTCAAAGGTCGCGAGGAATCGGTCTATTGGCCCGGCCATGGAGGTCCCGTGCAGGAGCCTCAGCGCTTCGTGCGCGCGCTCATCCATCACCGGCGGCTACGGGAGGCCTCGATTCTCAACCGCCTGAAAGCCGGCGACCGGACGATCCCGGAGATCGTGACCGCCATCTATCAAGGCCTCAACCCGGCCCTCGTGAATGCCGCAGGCCTGTCCGTGTTTGCCCATCTGGAAGATCTGGTCGCCAAGGACATGGCGGCGACGGACGGCACCCCGAGCCTCCAGGGGGAGTATCGCCCGGCCTGAGGCGGCCTATTTGACGGCCAAAGCCAGATTCGAGGCCTCTTCGAGAAAGGCGCGGATCCGCGCGGCATTCGCGCCGAGATCGTGCTGGCCCATGCGGGATGCGGAGCGGATATCGATGCGCGTCCCGTCGACCCGGGGCCGGATGCGCACGGTGATGTCGTTGGGAATTCTCAGGACGAGTGTGCGGTCGACGGCCTCGAGCCTGCCGACGCCCGTCCGCCCTCCGGGGGGCGCCGCCTCGATGATCTGCCATCCGAGGTTTTCAGCAGCCTTGTGCACCAGAGGGAAAGCATCCTCGGGCGGGATGTCGAGCGAGAGCGGGGCGATCTGGACATAGGCCTCCCGCTGCAACTCGCGTTTCTCCGGCGAAACCTCGGGCGGGATGCGGCCGTCGCGGGCATCGAGAGCGACGCGCGAGCGCGAGAAGGCGGGCGGATCGTCCGTATCGGTGCTGACATCGTTGATCGCAGGCAGCGTTACGGCCTTGAGGCCCAGGAAAGCCGGATAGCCGAGAACGAGGGCCGCCAGCACCAGCCCCTTGATGGCGCTGCCGAGACCCCGGCGCCCCTCCTGCCAGATGCGGACGAAGGCAATGAGGGATAGCCCTACGGCGATCGTAGCCATGGCGAGCCCGAGCCCCAAGGCAATGAAGCCGGACTGATAGTCGATGCGGCCGGAGCGGATCAGCAGAGCCGAGAGAACCGTCACGACAAGCGCGAACCAGGCCACCGCGGGCGACCATTGGGCCGGACGGGAATAGGGTTCTTCGATGATGAGACGGCGCATTAAGGGGTCTTACAGATCTCTTTGAGTGCGCGCCACTCCTCCTGGTTCAGAAGAGGCTCGCCGGGCTGGGAAGGCACCTGTTTTTCCAAAGCTTTCAAGCGTTGATCGGTGATCGGGTGAGTCAACGGAAAAGCAGGAATGCTCGTTTCGTTCCCGTCACCCTCCTCCTCATCCTCACCTATCTCCGCTTCGATGCGTTTGAGCAACAGCGCCATGGGACGGGCAGGCCTGCCCAACGAGTCCATGGTCCCCGTTTCAGTCGAGAACTCCTCCGACAGGGATGACGGCATGGACTGTTTCGCCATAAACTATCCGCCCTCAACAGGAGCCTTCGTCTGTGTCTTTTCCTTCCCCCGCCCCTGCGGATCTCGGATCGGATCCGCTTCGCATCTGGTTCCGGGTCATTCGCCTGCATCGCCGCGCGCTCAACACAGTCGCCAGTGAGCTGAAGGCCATCGGCCTGTCGATCCCTCAGTTCGATCTGCTGTCCACGCTGACGGAGAGAGAGGGTTTGAGCCAGCAGGAACTGGCGGAGCGGCTCTACGTCACCAAGGGAAATGTCTCGGGCCTTCTCGACCGGATGGTGGAGGCGGACCTGGTCGAGCGCCGCTCCATCCCGGGCGACAGGCGCTCCAACGCGCTCTACCTCACGAAGAAGGGGCGCGATCTGGCCGAGAAGGGGATCGCGGCGCAGCGCGCCTATGTGCAGCGCACGCTGGGCTCTCTTCCCGAACAAGACCTCGCCGATCTCGAGCGCATCGTGCTCGCCTGGCGAGAGCGCGCCCGGGACGTGGAGGAGGCAGCGCTCGCGGCCATGCGGCGATAGGAGCCATGTTCGACGCGGTGGCATTCGCAGGCGGCGGCAACCGCTGCTACTGGCAGGGAGGCTTCTGGGAGGCGGCGGCTCCCCTCCTGGGCCTGGATCCCTCCATGGTCGTCGGCGTGAGCGCAGGTGCATGGTCCGCCTGCTACAGCCTTCTGGGCCTCGGCCGGACGGTCAACGAGATGGTGGCGGAGGGCTGCAGCCAGGGACGCCGCAATTTCGAGTGGCGGGCTTGGCGCCGCGAGGGCTCGCCCTGGCCCGTTTCCCTGATGTATCGCAGCCTTATCGAGGCCATTATCGACGAAGCCGCACTGGAGCGCCTGAGGAAGGGCCCGGAGATCCTGATTGGCCTTGCGCGGCAGCCGCGGCGCCTGCCGCTGGCCGTGGCGATCCCGCTCGGGATCGCGACCTATCAGATCGAGAAGAAATTGCGCTCTCCGGTCCATCCGCGCGGCGGGAGGGCGCTGGGTTTCATTCCTGAATTCGTTCGCGTGAAGGATCTCGCCTCGCCCGCCGAGATCACGGCAGCCCTGATGGCGAGCGCCAGCGTGCCGCCCTTCATGCCGGTGGGCCGCATCGGCGGCATGGCGGCTCTCGACGGCGGCCTCGTGGACAATGTGCCCACCGAACCCTTGCTTCCGGTCGAGGCGCAGGGCGGCAGGACGCTCGTCATCCTGTCGCGGCGTTACCGTGCCATCCCCGAAGTGAAGGGTCGCGCCTACATTCAGCCCTCGGAGCCGGTGCCGATCGGACAATTCGACATCACCGACCCTGGCGGGATCCGCAGGGCCTACGAGATGGGCCTGAAGGATGGCGAAGGCTTTGCCCGGCGCGTGGGCCGGCGGCATCTGTGACGTCGTCCGCAGCGCCAAGAGGCTGGGACGGGCCGGCGTTCATCCTGGATTAAGCCTGTTTTGGCTACGCGTTGGACAATCAACGCATGGTCGAGGATTTGCCTCAAAGAGGTCGCTTCTCTCCCGATCATGACGGCAGGCGTAAGAGCCCGCTATGACCAGGAGGAAACCTATGACCACGCATAACCCGAACCGCGACCAGCAATCGCCCCCGCAAGCAGCCGCTCAGACCGCGCCGGCCTTCAAACCCGTCGCTCTGCCGGCCCTGGCCGCCGCCATGCGTTCGGCCAAGCATCGCTCCGTGAAGACCAGGACGTTCGATCCTCCCGCGATTCTCCGCAAGGAGGCGATGCTGGACCGGTAAGGCCCGCCTGCCGCCTTCAGCGAAAAAGCGCCCGGAGGGGCGCTTTTCTTTTAGCGCACGATGACTTTCGTATTCAGCGCCACGCGGTTGTAGAGATCGATCACATCGATATTGCGCATCCGGATGCAGCCAGAGGATACGGCCAGGCCGATCTTCTCAGGCTCGTTGGTGCCATGGATGCGATAGAGCGTGTCGCGGTTGCCTTCGTAGAGATACAGGGCGCGGGCTCCGAGCGGATTGCTGGGGCCGCCCTTCGTGAAATGCACGTGCGGCCAGCGCGCCTTCATCTCGGCGGGCGGGTTCCAGTCCGGCCATTCCGCCTTGCGGGCGATGCGCGACGTGCCGGTCCAGCCATAGGCCTCGTCACCGACGGTGACGCCGTAGCGGATGGCCTTTCCTCCCTCCTGGACGAGATAGAGGAAGCGCTGCTTCGTATCCACAACGATGGTCCCCGGCGCCTCTCCCGTCGGGTCGTCGACGAGATAGCGGCCGTAGCGCGGGTCTTCCTCTGCCGTCGGGATCTGCGCCATCCACTCCGCGTCGCGGGCGGAGATTTGCGGATCTGGAATGCCCTTGTAGGTACACCCGGCCAGGGCGGCCGCCATGGTTGCCATGAGGAAGACGAGGCTCGAGAGGCGCATCGGAACAAAGCTCTGCTTGACTGCCGCGAGGGCAGCTTCGGTTAATGCAACGCCATTGCGTTGGGGTCGTCGGACCGGAGGTCGATCCGCGAATCATCGGAACAATGCCACGGTTGCAGCACGACAGCTGTTGCATTGCAACAACATGGACAATCGCTCGCGCGGCTGCGACACTGTTTTTCAACAATCGATCAAGTGCTTGCATGTCCACGCTCTACATCAGCCACCCCTCCAGCCTTGACCACCAGACACCCCTCGGCCATCCCGAGAGGCCGGATCGCATCCACGCCATCGAACGCGCCCTGGAGAAGGAGCGCTTCACCTCCCTGATCCGCGACCAGGCCCCCATGGCGGAGATGGAAAGCCTCACGCTCTCGCATCCCGAGGATTATGTGGTGAAGCTGCGTGACATCGCGCCCCGCGAGGGTCTGGTGAGAATCGACGAGGACACGGTGATGTCGCCCGGGACCTACGAGGCGGCCCTCCGTGGCGCCGGTGGCGCGGTGAAGGCCGTCGACGAGGTCATGTCCGGTCATGTGACGAATGCCTTCGTGGCCATGCGCCCGCCCGGGCATCACGCCGAGCGCATCAAGGCGATGGGTTTCTGCTTCTTCAACAATGCCGCCATCGCGGCGCGCCATGCGCAGAAGAAGCATGGTGCCGAACGGGTCGCGATCTTCGATTGGGACGTCCATCACGGCAACGGCACGCAGGACATCTTCTGGAGCGATGGTAGCGTGCTCTACTGCTCCACCCACGAGGCCCCGCTTTATCCCGGAACGGGCGCCGTTTCGGAAACGGGCGAGCACGACAACATCGTCAACGCGCCCCTCAATGCGGGCGACGGCACGGAAGCCTTCCGCGAGGCCGTGGACACGGCCATCCTCCCGCGCATCGAAGCCTTCGAGCCGGATCTCATCGTCATCTCGGCAGGCTTCGACGCGCATTGGCGCGATCCGCTCGCGAGCCTCAACCTCACCGAGACGGATTTCGCCTGGGCTACGCAGAAGCTGATGGATCTCGCGGACAGGCATTGCGGCCGGCGCATCGTGTCGATCCTCGAAGGCGGCTACGATCTCGAGGGGCTGGCGAAGTCGACCGCGTTCCACCTCGACGCCTTGATGGGGCGCGAGATGCACACGTAAAATCTAGCGTCTCTCCTCGTCCCGGCCTTCCCGATTCGGAAAGCACTGCGCTCCAAGCAATCGGGATTGCCGGCACAAGGCCGGCAAGACCGGAGGCGGGAGCGGGCGACGACGGGGATGCCCGGACTATCCCGGCACAAGCCCAGGCATGACGCCGGCGCCCATCAGCATTCGATCAGTTCCTGGCCGAGCAGCTCGATGCCGAAGCCGCTCAGGCCCACATAGGAACGGCTCGAGGTCGCGAGGTTGCGGATGGACGCCACCCCGAGATCCCTCAGGATCTGCGCAC
>DASRWK010000102.1:0-2198 GCA_035776715.1 Microvirga sp. | reverse complement strand
TTGTGCCTGCGCTCCCTCCGCTCTCTATGACGGCGAGCCCATCGGAAGGCTCGACCGGGAGCGGCTCGATGCCGTCATCCAGGAGGCGAGGGGAGCATGACCAAGGTCTTCGTATCTCGCGATGCCGCATCCCTCGCCCTCGGAGCTTCCCAGGTCATCCGGAGGATCGGCGAGGAGGCGGCTGCGCGGGGGCTATCTCTCAATCTCGTCTCCACCGGCTCCCGAGGGCTTTTCTGGCTCGAGCCCTTGGTGGAGGTCGAGACCCCTGACGGACGGATCGCTTATGGGCCTCTCAAGCCTTCGGATGTCGCCGATCTGTTCGAGGCAGGATTCATCACGGGGGCTGCGCATCCTCTCCGGCTCGGGCGTCTGGAGGACGAGCCCTATCTCGCACGGCAGACGCGCCTGACCTTCGCGCGGTGTGGCATCGTCGATCCGCTTTCCATCGAAGACTACCGAGCCCATGGCGGCTATGACGGTCTGGCGCGGGCGCTCTCTCTGGAGGCCCAGGCCGTCGTCGACGAGGTCAAGCTCTCCGGGCTGCGGGGGAGGGGTGGGGCGGGCTTCCCGACCGGGATCAAGTGGGACACGGTGCTTCACGCGACAGCCGACCAGAAATATGTAGTCTGCAATGCAGATGAGGGTGACAGTGGCACCTTTGCTGATCGCATGCTCATGGAGGGGGATCCGTTCTGCCTCATCGAAGGCATGACCATTGCGGGATTGGCCGTGGGAGCGACAAAGGGGTTCGTCTATATCCGCTCGGAATATCCCCACGCCTATCGCACTCTTACGAAAGCCATCGAGATCGCCATGAAGGCGGGCTATCTGGGTTCTTCGGTCATGGGATCCGGCCGCGCCTTCACGCTCGAAACGCGTCTCGGAGCCGGAGCCTATATCTGCGGTGAGGAGACGTCCCTGCTCGACAGCCTCGAAGGCAAGCGCGGCATGGTGCGGGCAAAGCCGCCGCTGCCGGCCCTGAAGGGATTGTTCGGCAAGCCGACCATCGTGAACAACGTGTTGTCCTTGGCCACCGTACCGTGGATCCTGGCTCATGGAGGACAGGCTTATGCCGATTTCGGCATGGGGCGCTCCCGCGGAACGCTGCCGATCCAGTTGGCGGGAAACGTCAAACGCGGCGGGCTCATCGAGATCGCCTTTGGGGCAACCCTTCGTGAGATCGTGGAGGGTTTCGGAGGCGGGACCGCCACCGGGCGACCTGTGAGAGCCGTTCAGGTCGGCGGGCCGCTCGGGGCCTACTTCCCCCCGTCCATGATGGACCTGCCTCTGGATTATGAGGCGCTTGCAGCCGAGAAGGGACTCTTGGGACATGGCGGCATCGTGGTCTTCGATGACAGCGTGGACCTGGCGCGGCAGGCTCGCTTCGCTTTTGAGTTCTGCGCAGCCGAGAGCTGCGGCAAGTGTACGCCGTGCCGTGTCGGTGCGGTGCGCGGCGTGGAGGTCATGGACCGGATCATCGCCGGTATTGAGCCCGAGAAGAACTTCGAGGTTCTCGAAGATCTCTGCACCCTCATGACCGATGCCTCACTCTGCGCCATGGGCGGGCTGACGCCTGTGCCCGTGATGAGCGCACTCACCCATTTTCCTGAAGATTTCGACAAGGTGCCGCGTCTTTCCGCGGCGGCCGAATGATGGAGCGGAAGCATGGCTCTGATCAAGGAAGTCGATTACGGCACGCCGATCCGCATCGCGGACAAGACGGTGTCTCTCACGATCGATGGCGTCCCCGTTGCCGTGCCGGCGGGCACCTCCGTCATGGCGGCGGCCATGATGATGGGAACGGAAATCCCGAAGCTCTGCGCCACAGATACATTGGAGCCCTTCGGTTCCTGTCGCCTTTGCCTCGTGGAGATCGAAGGAAGGCGCGGGACGCCCGCCTCCTGCACGACGCCGGTAGAAGAAGGCATGGTCGTCCGAACCCAGACCGATCGGCTCGCCAAGCTGCGTCGCGGCGTGATGGAGCTCTATATCTCGGATCATCCGCTCGACTGCCTGACCTGCTCCGCCAACGGCGATTGCGAGCTTCAGGACATGGCGGGCGCTGTCGGCCTGCGTGAGGTTCGTTACGGGTACGAGGGCGAAAATCATCTCGATGCCCCCAAGGATACGTCGAACCCGTATTTTACGTTCGAGGATTCGAAGTGCATCGTCTGCTCGCGCTGCGTGCGCGCCTGCGA
>DASRWK010000101.1:0-5130 GCA_035776715.1 Microvirga sp. | reverse complement strand
AAACCCCTGTGCCGCGACCATCGTCGTGAGCGGCAGCGCGAGAGCGCCCGCGGCGGCGGCCTGGAACTCGGTGAAGAGGATATTGGAGGCGGTGGCTGATCCGGTCACGAAGGTGCCGAGAACCCCTACCACCGGTGCCAGGAGCGGCCATGCCGCCCCTGCCTCGCGGGCGGTTTCCGCCAGCTCGTGGATCATTCGGGCGTGCAGCATCAGGCGGGCCAGCGCGAGCATCGCCACGAGCGCGAACGTGACCGGGATCAGCCGACGCAGTGCCGCCCGGGAGGCTTCCCGCAGGTCCGTCAGGCCGCGTCCCTGGGCGGCCCCGCCGATCAGGAAGCCCAGGAGCAGGATGGATCCGGCGTGATAGAGCGGCTGCATGCTCCCCCGGAACGTCCCGGACAAGGACCAGGCGATCTCGACGGAGCGGAGCTGCTCCCTCAGCCCTGGCGGCAGCCGGGTCGCGAGGATGAGCGCGAGAACGATGCCATAGGGTAGGCAGGCCATCACGAAGGCCTGCCAATCATGCTTGCCGGAAGGCCCGGCCTTCCGGCAAAGGACGAGGACGAAGCACGCTCCGCCGATCAGGGCGCCGCCGAGCGTCGGGAGCTCCGGCCCCACCGCCAGCGCCAGTACGGCAAACGGAACGAGAAAGCACGCGGCCGCCGCGACGCCCCACCCCCATTGCCGGACCGTCGGCGGACCATCTCCGCACAGCCGGATCAGGAACAACGTCAGGATGACGCCAAGGGCACCGTGAATGAGACCGGTGGCCCGCGCGATGTCCGCGCCGCTCAAGGCCACGAGCGAGGCCTGGGCCAGGACAGGCGTTCCGATCGCCCCGAAGGATACGCCGGCTGCATGACCGATCAAGGCCAGCGCCACGGCCTTCACGGGGGCGAACCCAAGGCTGACCAGCAGAGGCGCCGCCAGTGCGACCGGGGTGCCGAACCCGGCGGCCCCCTCCATGAACAGGCCGAAGAACCAGGCCACGAGTAGCGCCTGGATCCGCGGATCGTCGGAGAGGCCCGCGAGGCCGGCGCGGATCACGTCGAAGGCGCCGGACCGGACCTGAAGCTCGTAAATCGCGAGTGCAGGAAAGAGTATCCAGAGGATGGTGGCGGCCGTGAACAGCGCCTCGAGGGCGGAGCCCGCAAGCACGCCGCCCGCCCCGATGCCGGGGTGAGCTTCGGTGCCGATCCCGAAGATCGTCAGGGACAGGACAGCCGCCAGCCCCAGGCCCGCAAGGCCGGCGCGCGCCGCAGACCAACCCCGCCCGATCATCAGGACCAGCACGAGAGCCAGAGGGAGGGCTGCTCCAACCGCCTTCATGTCGCGCGCCGCCCTCCGATGCCCTTACCGGGCGATCCTCTCGATGGAAACCTCGTGCACGGCCTGGCCCGTGCGCTCGAACGCAGTGATGTTTCCGATCGTCGTCTCGGCGATGTTGGTCAGGGCCTCCTCGGTGAAGAAGGCTTGGTGTCCGGTGATCAGCACGTTCGGGAAGGTCAGCAGCCGCGCGAACACGTCGTCGTCGATGAATCGCTGCGACAGGTCCTCGAAGAAGAGATCCGCCTCCTCCTCGCAGACGTCGAGACCAAGGTGTCCGATGGTGCCGTCCTTGAGCCCCTGCAGTACGGCCCTCGTTTCGACGACGGCCCCGCGGCTCGTGTTGATCAGCATCACGTTGCGCTTCATCCGTTGCAGGGACCGGGCATCGATGAGGTGATGCGTGGCGGGCGTCAGAGGGCAATGCAGGGTGACGATATCGGAGAGCGCAAGCAGTTCCTCCAGCGGCACGTACCGCACCCCCATCTCCGCACAGGCGGCATTGGGCTGTGGATCGTGCGCCAGTACCGTGCAGCCGAAGCCCGTGAGAATCCGGCACACCACCTCGCCGATCTTGCCCGTCCCCACTACCCCGGCCGTCCTGCCCGCGATGTCGAAGCCGAGCAGGCCCTCGAGGGCGAAATTGCCTTCCCTGACCCGGTTGTAGGCCCTGTGGGTCTTGCGGTTCAGGGTGAGCATGAGGGCGATCGTGTGCTCGGACACCGCATGGGGGGAATAGGCCGGAACCCGCGCCACGGTGATCCCCTGACGCTTGGCAGCCTCCAGGTCGACATTGTTGAACCCGGCGGCCCGCAGGGCGACGAGCCGGACTCCCTTGGAGGCCAGGCTGGTGAGAACGTCTCCGTTCACCTCGTCGTTGACGAAAGCGCACACCGCATCGGTGCCATCCGCCAAGTCTGCGGTGTCGATCGAGAGGCGGGCCTCGAGATAAGACAGCCGGTGCCCCGCTCCGGCGTTGGCAGCATCAAGGAAGCGGCGGTCATAGGGCTTGGTGCTGAAGACGGTGACATGCATCGGCGGTTTCCTTCCGGCCGGCCCTCGCGGGGCAAGCTCTAGTGGTGCAGGAAGAGGGGCGTCGGGCAGGCGTTGAGCACCTCCCTCGTGCAGGAGCCGAAGATTTCCTGGATGCCCCGGTTCCCGTAGGCTCCCATGACGACCATCTCCGGCCTGAGCGCCTTCGCCAGTCCCAGGATCGTCTCCGCGGGAGTGTCCGCCTCGCGGTCGCCCAGGCCCACGGCATGGGCCTCGGCCGCCCCGTGCCGCCGGAGCAGGGCGCAGGCGCGGGCCGCCGTCTCCTCGGCCCGGTGGGACGAGGACTGGTCGAGGGTTACTACATGGGTCACGCGCCCGGCCGCGAGGCCGAGGAGCGCGAACATGTGCACCGCCCGGGAGGAAGCCGGGCTGCCGTCGAACGCGACCAGGACCGGCGCCTGCGCGGCGTCCCGCCCGGGTTCGGACCCGGGATCGGGCACGAGCAGGACAGGGCGCGGCTCGCCCCGGATGATGCGGTCGACATACAACGGCAGCTCATAGATCTCGCCGTCCACGTCGAACATGCTGTGGCGGCCCAGCACGATCAGATCGTGGGACGCGGCCTCGATCTCGATCACCTGGAGGGGGCTGCCATCGATCTCGCGGACCTCGAACGATGGGATGCCCGCCTTCTCGGCGTGGTTGCGGAAGTCCCGGAGGACCGCCCCCACCCGTACGGTCGCGCTGTCGAGCTCCTTCAGATCGAGGGCGGTCTTGTAGGCCATCCCGCCCATCGGCACGGCCTCGGGCCGCCGGATCCACGCCGAGTTGACGATGCCCAGCCCCTCGACGTGAGACTGACGGCGCCGGGCCAGCTCCAGCCCCAGCCCTGCGGCTTCCAGGCTGGACGGGGAGCCATCCAGGGCGATCAGGATACTGCGCAGCATGGTTTTGATCCTCCTTCGTTGATATGGATCAGCGATGATCGAAAGTAGGTTTCCGACGTCCCGCATGTTTCCGGAGTCGCTTCTCGCCCTCCAGGATGAACAGCAGGATCGCGCCCGTTGCCACTATGGCTGCCCCGTCCAGGAGCGACACGGCCCGGGTCTGGAACAGCGCCTGCATGGGCGGAAGATAGGTGAAAGCGAGTTGCCCCAGGAGTACCGCACCGACACCGATCAGGACCGGCCGGGTGCCCAGAAGCCCCTTCCAGGTGAGGGACGGCGCGTGCAGGAACCGGACGCTGAAGAGATAGAAGATCTCCAGCACCACGAGCGTGTTCACGACGATCGTGCGGGCCTCCTCGATGGATAGACCGCGTCTGATTGCCCACTCGAACATGCCGAAGGCGGCGATGACGAAGAGGACCGACACGAAGACGATCCGCCAGAACAGGAACCCGGACAGGATCGGCTCGTCCAACCTGCGCGGCGGATGGCGCATCACGTCCGGCTCTGGCTGCTCGAAGGCGAGCGTCAGCCCCAGGGTGGCGGCCGTGACCATGTTAATCCACAGGATCTGGACGGGCGTCATCGGCAGCGTCAGTCCCAGCAACATGGCGGAGATGATCGCAAGCGCCTCGCCGCCGTTCGTCGGCAGAGTCCAGCCGATCACCTTCTTAAGGTTGTCGTAGACCGTCCGGCCCTCGCGCACGGCCGCGACGATGGAAGCGAAGTTGTCGTCGGCCAGCACCATCTCGGCGGCTTCCTTGGCGGCCTCGGTTCCCTTCCGGCCCATGGCGACTCCGACATCGGCCTGCTTGAGCGAGGGCGCGTCGTTCACGCCGTCGCCGGTCATCACCACCACCTCCCGGTCGGCCTGCAGCGCCTGGACGATGCGCAGCTTGTGCTCGGGGCTAGTGCGCGCGAACACTGCCACATCGCGGACGGCCGATCGGAACTGTCCGTCGTCCATCGCATCGAGAGCCACGCCCGTCACCACCGCCCCGTCGCTGCCCCTGATGCCCAGAGCGCCGGCGATGGCGCCTGCCGTCGCCGCATGGTCGCCGGTGATCATCTTGATCCTGATCCCGGCCGACTGGCATTCCCGCACGGCCGCAAGCGCCTCCTCACGCGGCGGATCGATCAGCCCCAGCAGGCCCAGCATCGTCAGCCCGTTCTCCACATCGTCGAACCCCAGAGGATGGGAGGGAAGGTCCGGCAGCCGCTTCGCCGCGACCCCGAGGATGCGCTGTCCCTGGCGGGCCGCCGCATCGGCCTGAGCCGTCCACCGATCGGGATCCAGCGGGCGCTCCTCCGGCGGGGCCCGCTCCGTGGCGCACATGGCGATCACCTGCTCCGGAGCGCCCTTCACGTAGAGGATGGCGCCGCCCTCGGGCGTATGGTGCAGGGAGGCCATGAAGCGGTGCTGGGCGTCGAAGGGGATCTCGTCGACCCGGCAGAACCGACGCCTGAGCTCCTGCGGGTCCATGCCGGCCTTCATCGCCAGCGAGACCAAGGCCCCCTCCATCGGATCGCCGTCCACGGCCCATCCCGCCTCCGTCCGGCGCAGGCCGGCATCGTTGCACAGGCACGCCCCGCGCACGATCTCCGTCAAGGCGGGCTCGCCCTCGATCGTGACGGCCGCCTTTCCGTCGCGGAGGAACTCGCCCTCGGGAGCATACCCGCTCCCCGTCACCTCGAAGCGCCCTTCCGACGTGACGATGGTCTGGGCCATCATCTCGTTGCGGGTGAGCGTCCCGGTCTTGTCCGAACAGATCACGGAGACGGATCCGAGCGTCTCAACGGCCGGCAGGCGGCGGATGATCGCGTTGCGTGCAGCCATGCGCTGCACGCCAATCGCCAGGGTGAT
>DASRWK010000100.1:0-2620 GCA_035776715.1 Microvirga sp. | reverse complement strand
AAGGATAGCAACGGATTGCGGACCCATCGCCCCGGGAACGCAAAAGCCCGCGGCGTTCGATGCGGGCGCGCGCCCCGCTGCCAGCAAGGCCGCCGCTCCCGACCTGTTGACGATGCCGCGCTTGACGGGGAAGGCTTTTGGCATCAGCTAAACGGCGACGGCCCTCAACCCAATGGCCGCCCCTGGATCGCAGCATGTCTTTGATGTCCTCCTCCCCCGAAACCGCCTCCCCCGAGAGCCTGGCGGGACCCGCCCCGCGCCATCGCACGGTGGGCGTCCGGGTCGGCTCCGTCATGGTCGGCGGCGGGGCGCCGATCGTGGTTCAGTCCATGACCAATACGGACACGGCGGATGTGGACGCCACCGTGGCCCAGGTGGCGGCGCTCGCCCGTGCGGGCTCCGAGCTGGTGCGCATCACGGTCGACCGGGACGAGGCCGCGGCCGCGGTGCCGAAAATCCGCGAGAGGCTCGACCGGCTCGGAGTGGACGTCCCGCTCGTCGGCGATTTTCACTATATCGGCCATCAGCTTCTCGCCGATCACCCGGTCTGCGCGGAAGCCCTCGCCAAGTACCGCATCAATCCGGGCAATGTCGGCTTCAAGGAGAAGAAGGACCGGCAGTTCGCGGCCATCGTCGAGATGGCGATCGAGTACGGCAAGGCCGTGCGCATCGGCGCCAACTGGGGCTCTCTCGACCAGGAGCTCCTCACCCATCTCATGAACGAGAATGCAGCCTCCGCGTCCCCGCGCGACATGCGCTGGGTGACGCGCGAAGCCATGATCCAATCCGCTCTCCTTTCCGCCGCCCGCGCGGAGGAGATCGGTCTCGGCAAGGATCGCATCATCCTGTCGGCCAAGGTTTCCGCCGTGCAGGACCTGATCGCCGTCTATCAGGAGCTCGCGCGCCGGTCCGATTACGCCATCCATCTGGGCCTGACCGAGGCCGGGATGGGCACGAAAGGCATCGTCGCCTCTTCCGCGGCCATCGGCATCCTGTTGCAGCAGGGCATCGGCGATACGATCCGTTATTCCCTGACGCCCGAACCGGGCGGAGACCGCACCCTCGAAGTGAAGACGGCGCAGGAACTGCTTCAGACCATGGGGTTCCGCACCTTCGTGCCGCTCGTCGCCGCATGCCCGGGCTGCGGGCGCACCACCTCCTCCGTCTTCCAGGAGCTGGCGCGGGACATCCAGAACTGGATCTCCACCTCCATGCCCGAGTGGCGGCGCACCTATCCGGGCGTCGAGAACCTCAACGTGGCCGTGATGGGCTGCATCGTGAACGGCCCAGGCGAGTCGAAGCACGCCAATATCGGCATCTCTCTGCCGGGCACGGGCGAGCAGCCGGCGGCTCCCGTCTTCATCGACGGAAAGAAGGCGATGACGTTGCGCGGCCCCACCCTGGCGCAGGACTTCCAGAAGATCGTACTCGATTACATCGAGAAGAATTATGGTCAGACAGGGCGCGACGCCGCCGAATGAGGCGCGGACGCAACCATGGAACCTTGAGTGAAATTCCGTTTTAAGCTCAGGCGCGATGTGCTAGAGAGCGCCCCGCGCTGGCATTGACGGCCGCTGCGCTTTTGTGAGAAGGGGCCGCCCTTCATCGTTCCCGGTGTCATCCAACAAGGGCCGTCCGCGAGCAAGTCCGCGAAGAATAGCACCCATGGCAGATCAGCACGCTGGCGCCTCCGGACATGCGGATTCCGCGGTCCCTGAGGCTACCCTCCCGGAGAGCCACCATAAGGCGGGCTTCTGGCCTCTCACCCTTGGCGCCATCGGCGTGGTCTATGGCGACATCGGCACCAGCCCGCTCTATGCCATGCGCGAGACGGTGATGGCCGCCACCGGCGGTCATCACGGCACCCCGGTGCCGCTGACCCGCGAGCTGGTGATCAGCATCCTGTCGCTTCTGCTCTGGGCCCTGATTCTCACGGTGACGGTCAAATACGTCATTCTCCTTCTGCGCGCCGACAACAAGGGCGAAGGCGGTTCGCTGACCCTGGTGGCGCTCCTGCAGCGCACGCTCAAACGCAGAAGCCTGCCCGTGCTGATGATGGGCATGGCGGGAGCCGCCCTGTTCTACGGCGACGCCGCCATCACGCCGGCCATTTCGGTTCTGTCCGCACTCGAAGGCATGAAGCTCGTCGCCCCTGCGTTCGAGAGCTACATCCTGCCGGCCGCGCTGGCGATCCTCATCGCCCTTTTTGCCGTGCAGAGCCGCGGCACCGGCAAGGTCGCCGCGCTTTTCGGCCCGCTCACCCTCCTGTGGTTCGTCACTCTGGCGGGCCTGGGCCTCTTCCACATCTCCGACGATTGGGAGGTCCTGCTCTCGTTCAATCCCTATTACGGCGTGTCCTTCCTGGTCACGCACCCGGGAACGGCGTTCGCGATCCTCGGCAGCGTCTGCCTTGCCGTGACCGGCGCCGAGGCGCTCTATGCGGATTTGGGCCATTTCGGCCGGAAACCGATCCGCATGGCCTGGGGGACCGTCGTGTTCCCGTCCCTGGCCCTGAACTACCTCGGACAGGGCGCCCTCGTCCTGTCGCACCCCGAGGCCATCACGAACCCATTCTACCTGCTCGCCCCGCCTTGGCTTCTCCTGCCGCTCGTGATTCTCG
>DASRWK010000099.1:0-2353 GCA_035776715.1 Microvirga sp. | reverse complement strand
CACAGAAAGGGCCAGCGTGGAGGCTGCCCTGCGGCGGCGCAGGGCCGGTTCGCCCAAGGTGGCAGAAGCATCTGCCATCATGCCGGTGGCCCGCAGGAGACGCCGTCCGGCCTCGGCCTTGGCGGCTTCGGCCTCGCTGTCCAGGAGCACGCCGCGCTCGCGATCACGTTCGATCTCGGCGATCTGCTCCCGATAGAACTGCGTATCCGGGTCCAGCTGCTCCGCCGTGAGCGTACGGTGACGCGACAGCGGCCAGAGGACCGCCATCACGGCTGCCGCCGTCATCAGCAAGAGTATGATCCAGATCACCATGAAACCTCAATTACTCCGAGTCCCCGTCAAGCACGACGGTGGCACGGTGTCACGCGTAAAAATACATAGGATCAGCCTCTATCCCCCGGGAGCTCGAGCACTGCCCGAAGGCCGCCGAGGGGTGCCGCCTCGAGCTTGACCGAGCCTCTGTAGAGGGCGGCAAGATCGCTGACGATGGACAGCCCCAGGCCGGAGCCGGGCTTCGTCTCGTCGAGGCGGCGGCCGCGCTTGAGGACCTCGGCCCTCGCCGCCTCCGGAAGGCCCGGGCCGTCATCGTCGATGAGGAGGCGGAAGCGCGGGCGATCATCGTCTTCCCGGATGATCTCCACGGAAATCTCGATTTTCCGGGAGGCCCATTTGGCTGCGTTGTCGATCAGGTTTCCGGCCATCTCCTCGAGATCCTGCCTCTCTCCCCTGAACCGCAGGTCCTGCGGGATCGCGAGCTCGACCGCCAGCTCCTTGTCACGATAGATCTTGGCGAAGGTGCGGGCGAGGCCCGCGATCACGGGCTCCACATCCGTGAGCGTGCCCAGGGTTCCGGCGAGGGCTGCGGCCCGGGCGCGGTCCAGGTAATAGTTCACCTGATCGCGCATCAAGGTCGCCTGTTCGCGCACACGGGCCGCAACCTCGTCAGGGGCGTTCTCCGCCTCGTTCATGATGACGCTGAGAGGCGTCTTGAGGGCATGCGCCAGATTGCCGACCTGGGTGCGGGCGCGTTCCAGGATCTCCCTGTTCGTGTCCAGCAGAAGATTCAGCTCGCTCGCGAGGGGTGAAATGTCCCGGGGATATTCGCCGACGATCCTTTCCGCCTCGCCGCGCCTGATGGCCCCGAGAGCGCTGCGAAGATTGGCCAGCGGCCGTAAGCCGAAGCGGATCTGCAGAAGAGTGGAGAAGCCGAGAGCCAGGCCGAGTAACGCGAACGTGATCGTCAGGGCGAAGAGGAAGTCGCGGACTCCGATATCGATCTCATCCGCAGGGCCCGCGACCCGAATGATGTAACGGCCATCCTCGCCCAGGTCGATATCCCGCTCGATGATGCGAAGGTTGCGCTCGTCGGGCGCCTTGCCGTAGCCGCGGCGGATCTGGCCGAACCGGTTGTCGGGTCCCACGGTGAGGCTCGGGATCTGCCCGCCGAAGAGCGATTTCGAAGAACGGATCTCGCCCGGTCTCGCATTGGGGCGCGCCACCTGCCAGTACCAGCCCGACAGGGGAAGCTCGAAGCGCGGATCGCCGATGGGGCCGAGATCCCGGTCCGGATCGCCCGGAGCCACCAGATTGGAGGCCAGCGTATTCGCGTAGACGAGAAGGCGCTGGTCGAAGGCCCGCTCCGTATTCTCGCGATAGAGAGTCTGCAGGATGAGTCCCGCAACGAGCAGGATCGCAAAGCTCCAGAAGACGGAGGAGACCGCTAGCCGGACCGCGATGGGCCGGCTCGAGAGACCCTTGAGGATCGGGCGAAAGCCGCTCACGGCTTCGGATGGGTATGGCTCGCGTCGAGGAGATAGCCCAGGCCGCGGACGGTCTGGATGATATCCACGCCGAGCTTCTTGCGCAGGCGGCCGATGAAGACCTCGATCGTGTTCGAGTCACGATCGAAGTCCTGGTCGTAGAGATGCTCCGTCAGCTCCCCGCGCGAGACGATGCGGCCGGTATGATGCATGAGATAGGAGAGGAGCCGGTATTCGTGCGAGGTCAGCTTCACGGGGTTGCCGTCCACCGCCACCCGGCCCGAGCGGGTATCGAGCTTCACCGGGCCGCAGGCGATCTCGCTCGTGGCGTGTCCCGTCGCACGGCGCAGCAGGGCGCGGACGCGGGCCAGCAGCTCCTCCATATGGAACGGCTTGGTCACGTAATCGTCGGCCCCGGCATCGAAGCCCTGAACCTTGTCGCTCCAGCGATCGCGGGCCGTCAGGATGATCACGGGCGTCTTCCTGCCCTCCCGGCGCCAGGCGGTCAGGACCGAGACGCCGTCCACCTTGGGCAGGCCGAGATCCAGAATGATGGCGTCGTAGGGCTCGGTATCCCCGAGGAACTGCCCCTC
>DASRWK010000098.1:0-2043 GCA_035776715.1 Microvirga sp. | reverse complement strand
CCAGCATGCGCACGAGGCCATCCTCGGTCCACCGGGGCGGCACCCTCAGCCAGGCGCAGAGAGACAGGGGATGCACCTGGGCGATGTGCTCCCCGAGGGCTTCCGCCACCACGGCCTGGCGCGCCCGGATCTCCCGGCGCTGCAGATCGATCAGGCTCCGGGCCGTGCCGTCCTCCACCCATCGGGTCGCGATCTCGGCGGGCAGGTTCGTGGCGCTCCAGCTCGTCACGCGCATGATGCTCGCGACACGGATCGTGTAGTGCGGCGGCACCACGAGATATCCGACGCGCAGCCCCGTCAGGACCGACTTGGTGAAGCTCGTCACGAAGAAGCCGAGGTCGGGCAGAAGCTCGGTAAACGACGGAAGAGGCGTCTCCAGCAGCGGCTTGTAGACCTCGTCCTCCACCACATAGACCCCGTAGCGGCGCGCGACCTCCGCGACGGCCCGCCGGCGCTCGGCTCCCATGACATGGCTGGTGGGATTGCCGAGGGAGGGGACGAGCACCAGGGCGGACACACCGCCGGCGGCGCAGGCCTCCTCGAAGGCCTCGACCAGAATGCCCTCCCTGTCCGTCGGGAGGCCCCGGAGGGTGAACCCCAGAACGTTGGAAAGGCCGATGATGCCATGGTCGGTGAGGTTCTCCGTGAGGACGATTTCGCCCGGCCGGACGATGGCGGCGACCGCCAGGAACAGGCCGTGGGCCGCTCCGTTCGTGATCAGGATGCGGTCCATCGCGGCCTCGAGCCCGAGGCCTCTCAGCCAGTCCTGGGCCGCGGCGCGGTGGCGCTCCAGCCCCGCGATCGGCCGGCATGGGCGCATGAAGGCGCTGTTGTCGCCCTGGGCGAGCTCCTCCATGACGTTGCGGGAGGCTTCTTCATGTGCCTCGGTGTAGATGGCCCTGATGATCGAGAGATCCACGGTCTCGCCGGGGTCCCGGTCGAGCATGAAGCGGTCCGCCTTCTCCGTGACGCGGCTGCGCACAAAGGTGCCCCGACCGACCTCTCCCCGCAGGTAGCCGCACCGCTCGGCCTCCTTGTAGCTGAGGCTCACCGTCTGCACCGAAACCCCGAGCTGGCGCGCAAGGTCGCGATGGGTCGGCATTCGGGCATGCGCCGGCAGGATATCGCTCTCGATGTCCGCGATGATCCGCTCGGTCAGGAGCTTGTGCTTCGTGACGCCCTTGCGCTTGGTCAGGGTGGGTCGCCAATCCGTGACGATCGCTTCATGGGAGGAGGGCGGGACTTCCCGGCCGGCGGGGGAGCGAGGCAGCTCACGCATAGGATTGTCTCAACCGATTGTGATGGGGTAATCATTACATTGTGCTGGAGCTGCGGAATAGTCATGAAACTGGACAAAATCGATCTGAAAATTCTCGCTGCTCTCCAGAGCGATGGGCGGATGACCAAGCTTCGGCTCGCGGAAGCGGTCAATTTGTCCCCTACAGCATGCTGGGAGCGCCTGAGCCGACTCGAAAAGAGCGGGGTGATCACCGGCTACACCGCCCGCATCAACGCCGATAAACTGGCGCGCCGCACCACCGTTCTCGTGGAGATCATGCTCAAGAGCCACCAGCAGTCGGATTTCCAGCGCTTCGAGGCCGCAATTCTCGAAGAGCCCGCGATCATCTCTTGTGATGCGACCGGCGGCGGCGTCGATTACATCCTCAGAATCGTCTCTGAAGATATCGATGCCTACCAAAGACTGATCGACAAGCTGCTGAGGCTCGATCTCGGGATCGAGCGATACTTCACGTATGTCGTGACGAAGAACGTGAAGGCCGCCGACCCGCTTCCGAGCCTGCTATCGGTCGAGGCCTGACCCGCGCCGGAGCCTCGATCATCGCTCCCGCTCCGATCGGCGCCGCAAGCCACGTGAAGAGCGGGCTTCGGGCTTACGGATGGCGCCATGCCCTCTGCGGTCCGACCGCAAGACGATAGGCGAGACGGGCCGCAATGCGTGCCGTCTGATCGTCCCTGTCGAGGAGAGGATTGAGTTCTGCGATATCGGCAAGAGCCAGTTTTCCCGATGACAGAATCTCGTCG
>DASRWK010000097.1:0-3317 GCA_035776715.1 Microvirga sp. | reverse complement strand
TTCAGGCGAAGCGGGGGAACCCGTTCGCCTGAAAAGTAGAGAGAGATAGCGCTGGCAACGCGTTACTGCCTGCGCTGCTGCTGTTGCTGGATGAAGGCTTGCGGGCTGTCGGGATCACCCATCGGCTTCGGGTCGGCGGAAGCCCTGAGCGGCGCACCGGGAGCAGCCTTCAACAGATCCTGCGGCGGATCGCTCAGGTACCGGCGCTCCAGGCCGTTGCCCTCGAGCTCGACCTTCTTGCTCGTTCCGAACGAACGCAGCTCATCCGGCGTCATGCGGCTGTTCTCTTTGCCCCAGCCTCCCGAGGGCTGCGGAAGCGCATCGCGGCTGTTCGGGTTGCGGCCGGCGCGCATCTCGTCGATGGAGAGGCGCTTGCCTTCGCTGAGCTTGTAAAGCTCGGACTCCGTGTAAGGGGTCCTGGCCTCTCTGGAAGCCTTGCGGCGGGCAGCCACATCCGGATCCTTGGGCCAGTTGGCGCTGTTCGCCTCGGCTCCGTTGGGGGCGACCGGAGGCGGCAGATCCATGCTGGGCGGCAGCACGAGAGGAGCGCGCTCGTTGTAGATGATCGGCTCCTTCTCCTTGGGAATGATGCCGATGCTTCCGAGCAGGCTCTTTACGACCTCGCCCTCCTGCGCCGAAGCGGACGATGCGGCGAACAGGAGCGCCAAAGCACCCGCGAGGCCAAAGATTCTCATTCCCTTCATGGCACACCCACCATTGTTTCCCTTTGATGCCTGGAACGCCTGATCGCTCTTTAGGGCGAACGTAAGGCAGCTTGTCCGGCAGCTCGGGCATTACCGGCCCCGTCGCCCTTCCAGGACAAAGGAGTCATAAAGCAATCCAATCACACCCGCAACGATGGCAGCGTCCGCCACGTTGAACACGTACCAGGACCAGTCCCCGATGTGGAACTGGATGAAGTCGAACACGGCCCCGTAGGCCAGCCGATCGATCACGTTTCCGATCGCCCCGCCGACGATCAGCCCGAGGGATGTCGCCAGGAGCTTGGCCTCGGTACGGCGGATCCACACCGACAGTCCGATCGCGGCCAGGATCGAGACGACGATCAGGATCCAGCGGCCCAAGTCCCCGTCCTGCTGGAAGAGGCCATAGGAGATGCCCCTGTTCCAGACCACGATCAGGTTGATGAAGGGGGCGAATTCCACCGGCTCCCTCAGAGGCAGATCGTAGACGAAGAGGGTGTAGAGCTTGGTCGCCTGGTCCAGGATCAGGGTGATCAGGGCCGCGGAGAATCCGAGGATCGTCGCCGCCGAGAGGCCATTCCGGGCCGGGCGGGACCTCGCTCCGTTCCTGGAAGCGCGGGGTTTGGCCGCAGCGCGGGGACGCTGCGGAGCCTTTTCGTTGGCGCTCGGGCCGGGAACAGGCGCCTGGGAGCCCTCGCCTCTGCTCATTCCGCCGCCGCCTTCAGCCGGTCCCATTCGCGGAGGGCCGCCGCATCGCGAGGCGTCACGTCCGGGTAATCCGGATCGCTGCCCACCTCGGGCGTGACCTTCCAGGAGCGGGCGCATTTGCGGCCCTTGGCGAGCTCGGGCACCACGGCGACGCCCTTCACGTCCTCGAGGCGGAAGGCCTCTGCGGGCCCCTCGCCCTGCGCCACCCGGATGGCCGAGGTGATGCAGATCTCGGCCATGTCGAGCCCCTGAACGGCCTGGAAGAGGCTCTCGTCGGCGATGTGCACGACGGGAGCCGCCTCGAGGCTCGCGCCGATGCGCTTCTGCGCCCGCTCGATTTCCAGCGCGCCGGTGACGACGCGGCGAACGCGGCGCACCTTGGCCCAGCGCTCGGCGAGCGCGTCGTTGCGCCACTCGGCCGGCACTTCAGGGAAGGTTTCGAGATGCACGGATTCCGCGTTCGGGAACCGCGCGAGCCAGGCCTCCTCCGCCGTGAACGCCAGGATCGGGGCGATCCAGGTCACCACGCAGCGGAAAGTCTGGTCGATGACGGTGAGCGCGCTCTTGCGCGCGACGCTCGAGATCGGGTCGCAATAGAGCGTGTCCTTGCGCACGTCGAAGTAGAACGCCGACAGATCCGTGGTCATGAAGGAGTTGAGCAACGCAACGACGCGCTTGTAATCGTAGCTCGCATAGGCCTCGCGCATCTCGCCGTCGAGTTCCACGAGACGATGGAGCACGAAGCGCTCCAGTTCTGGCATGGCCTCGAACTCGACCTTGTCCGTCTCGCGGAAGTGAGCGAGCGAGCCCAGCATCCAACGGATCGTGTTGCGCAGCTTGCGATAGGTCTCCGCGGTGGTCTTGATGATCTCGGGGCCGATGCGCTGATCGTCCCAGTAATCCACCGAGGCCGTCCACAGACGCAGGATGTCGGCGCCGTACTCCTTGATGACGGCCTGCGGCGCGACCGTGTTGCCCAGCGACTTCGACATCTTGCGGCCCTGCTCGTCGAGCGTGAAGCCGTGCGTGACGACGATGTCGTAAGGCGGGCGGCCGCGCGTGCCGCAGCTTTCCAGGAGCGACGAGTGGAACCAGCCGCGGTGCTGGTCGGAACCCTCGAGATACATGACCCGATCGGGGCCGCCGTCGACCTTGCGCCTCACCTGCAGATCCGGGCGCCTCTCGAGCGCGAAGGCGTGCGTGCAGCCCGAATCGAACCACACGTCGAGGATGTCGTCGATCTTCTCGTAGTCGTTCAGATCGTAGCCGCCCGCCTTCAGGAAGCGCGAGCCGTCATCCGCGTACCAAGCATCCGCGCCCTCCTTCTCGAAGGCCTCCGCAATGGCGTCGTTGACTTGGCTGTCCTTCAGGATCTCGTTGGTGCCCTTCTTCACGAAGACGGCGATCGGCACGCCCCAGGCACGCTGGCGCGAGACCACCCAGTCGGGCCGGTTGGCGATCATGCCGGTGATGCGGTTCTCGCCGGATTCCGGCACCCACTGCACGCTCTCGATGCCGCGCAGAGCCCGCTGACGGAGGGTGTCGCCGTGAGCGTCCAGCGGCTTGTCCATCGAGATGAACCATTGCGGCGTGTTGCGGAAGATGAGCGGGCCCTTCGAGCGCCAGGAATGCGGATACTGGTGCTTCAGGCGGCCGCGCGCGATCAGCGCGCGGGCCTCCACGAGCTTCTTGATCACCGCCTCGTTGGCGCCCGCATCCTTGCCCTTGTCGTCATAGATGCGCTCGCCCGCGAAGAGCGGAATGTTGGGGAAGTAGGACGAGTCCGGCGCCACCGTGTGCGGCACTTCCCGGGTGCCGCAGGCGGCGAACACGTCGCGGTGCTTCACGTAAGTGTTGTAGTCGTCCGCGCCGTGCCCCGGCGCCGTGTGCACGAAGCCCGTGCCC
>DASRWK010000096.1:0-4718 GCA_035776715.1 Microvirga sp. | reverse complement strand
GTGGCCAGAGCTTCGAATGGATGTCCTCCAGGCGCCCTGCCTGCGCCAGAGCGATGAACCGCTCGCGGTCCTGGCTCGCCTCCGGCGTGTCGGGCCTGGCGCTCGTATCGAGCAGGGCGAGCCGCCGGACACGCTCGGGGGCCTGACGCATGACTTCCAGAGCCACATATCCGCCCATCGAGAGCCCCGCCAGGGCAAAGTGCGCCGGAGCCTCCTTCAGGAGGCGAGCCGCGATTGCAGGAATCGAATCATCCCGCGTATGATCGGCAACGACAACGTTCCTGCTTCCGGACAGGGAGGCGATCTGAGCCTCGAACAGGCGCGCCGTGCAGGCCAAACCCGGAATCAGAACCAACGTTTCGGCCATATCTTCGCTCCTTTGCAAGTTTGCTTGTATTGACAAGCGCATAGCTTGTCCTATGGTCCCGCCACACACTTCACTTTGAGCAAGAGCCTCAGGTGAAACCTGTCTCGCGCCTGTTTGTTGCCGTAGAGCGCGGCCGGCATCGTCAGCGCACCCTACCCCAACGGTAAAGAGATTCATGTCGTTCGCCGAACTCGGACTTAGCGATAAAGTTCAACAGGCTGTTGCCGCTGCCGGTTACACGGAGCCGACGCCCATCCAGGCCCAGGCCATTCCCCATGTGCTTGCCCGGAAGGACGTGCTGGGGATCGCCCAGACCGGCACTGGCAAGACCGCCGCCTTCACCCTGCCGATGCTCACGATGCTCGAGCATGGCCGGGCCCGGGCCCGCATGCCGCGCACGCTCATTCTGGAGCCTACCCGTGAGCTCGCGGCTCAGGTCCAGGAGACTTTCGACAGGTACGGCGCCAACCACAAGCTCTCCGTGGCCCTGCTGATCGGAGGCGTCTCCTTCGGCGACCAGGATGCCAAGATCACCCGGGGCGTCGACGTCCTGATCGCCACGCCTGGCCGCCTGCTCGACCATTTCGAGCGAGGCAAGCTCCTGCTCACGGGCGTCGAGCTTCTCGTCATCGACGAGGCGGACCGGATGCTCGACATGGGCTTCATCCCGGACATCGAGCGCATCGTGAAGCTCGTGCCCTTCACCCGCCAGACCCTCTTCTTCTCCGCCACGATGCCGCCGGAGATCCAGCGCCTCGCGGACGCGTTCCTGCACAATCCGGTCAAGGTCGAGGTAGCGCGCGCCGCGTCCACGGCGGCGACGATCACCCAGCGCCTGGTCGCGACGGGGCGTCAGGATTGGGAGAAGCGTGAGACCTTGCGCGGATTGATCCGCAACGCGACCGAACTGCAGAACGCGGTCGTCTTCTGCAATCGCAAGCGTGACGTGGCCGTGCTCCACCGCTCCCTGCAGAAGCACGGCTTCAGTGCCGTGGCTCTCCACGGCGACATGGACCAGCATGCCCGAATGGCGGCCCTCGACAGCTTCCGAAGCGGCGAGATGCCCATTCTCGTGGCGAGCGACGTGGCGGCCCGTGGCCTCGACATCCCTACGGTGAGCCATGTGTTCAACTACGACGTGCCTCATCACGCGGAGGATTACGTCCACCGCATCGGCCGCACGGGCCGGGCCGGGCGCGCCGGTCAGGCATTTACCCTTGTCAGCCCAGGCGACGAGAAATCGCTGGCGGCCATCGAAAAGCTGATCAACACCTCCATCGAATGGGAGGGCCCCACCCTCGCCGAACTCCCTCCGTCGGAGGGTTCCTCCTCCCGCCGCCGGGGCGGCCGGGGCGAAGAGCGCTCCTCACGCGGCCGCAAGGTCAAGGTCCGCACCGGCGGCCGCCAACGTTCCGGGAGCGACGAGGCCCCGGAAGAGGCGGCACCCGCCCGCGAGGCGCCCGCTCCTCGACCGGAGCAGGCCGCCCGCAAATCACGCCCCGAACGGGAGCGTTCTGCCTCCAAAGGCAGCCCGGCGGGTCGTTCCCGCCGCGATGACGATGACGTTCCTGTGAAGGGCATGGGCGATCACGTCCCGGCCTTCCTGCTGCGGCCGGTCGCGATCAAGAAGTCCTAGAGCGCAGGCCCGGAAGCTGCCCTGCGGGGCGTCCTGGCGGTCCGGGCAGGCGAGGATTTCTTCGCTCTCTTCGGGCCGGACGCTTTCGCCCGCAGGGCCGCCCCGAGAGCCGCGCGTGCCAGGTCCGCGGCCTCTTCCGGATCGTCCAGAGCCGCTTCCGGCATGAGCCAATAGCTCATGATCGTGGTGCGGCCGCCCTTCGTCTGATAGCTGAAAGGCTGCGAGCCGAGATCGCGGAAGCGGCCGAGAGTTTCGTCATCTGCCTTCAGGTAGAGCGCACCATCGCTTTCGAGAGCGAACATCACTCCCTCGCGATAGATCCCCTGCCCGCCGAACATGCGGCGGATGGCGACCGGACCAAACGACTGAAAGATGTCGCGGATAGCCTCGGCATCCATGCCTAGCCTGCGGTGTGCAGCGCGGGAGGCGTGGCCGGCGTGATCGCAACGGATTCGCCGCAGCCGCAGGCCGAGGTCTGGTTCGGGTTGTTGAAGACGAACTGCGACGACATCCTCGTCGTCTGGAAGTCCATTTCCGTACCCAGCAGGAACAGCACCGCCTTGGGGTCTATGAGCACGGTCACGCCCTTGTCCTCGACCACCTCGTCGAGCGGGTTGATGCTTTCCGCGTATTCCATGGTGTAGGACATGCCGGCGCAGCCGCCGTTCTTCACGCCCACGCGGACGCCGACGATGGGCCTGTCAGCCTTGGCGATGATGTCCTTGACACGGTTTGCCGCCGTGTCGGTCAAGGTCAGGACCTTGAAACCGGGTAGTGCCATGAGCCTTCTCTCCTGACAGCCGGGTTCAAGGCCCGGGCAGAACGAGTACGATACGATCCATAGATAGGAGATTCATGGGCAAACGTCGAGATCAACGGGGTTGTGAAGACGGCGCCGTTGCCTCATACCGGCTATGCTCCCCCCTTAGGACCAAACCCACGAAGGAGAACAGATGCCGCATCACATGCCGCTGATATCCACGATCGTCGTCGGCCTCGTCCTGGCCTTCATTCTCGGCGCCATCGCACAGCGGCTTCGTATCTCCCCGCTCGTCGGCTACCTCCTCGCGGGCGTTCTCGTCGGCCCCTTCACGCCCGGCTACGTGGCGGATCAGGCGCTCTCCAACCAGCTCGCCGAAATCGGCGTGATCCTCCTGATGTTCGGCGTCGGCCTTCACTTTTCCTTGAAGGACCTCCTGTCCGTCCGGGCCATCGCGGTCCCCGGCGCCGTCGTCCAGATCGCCAGCGCCACGCTCCTGGGGATGGGGCTCGCCTGGCTCATGGGCTGGGGGCTGGTGGCAGGTATCGTCTTCGGCCTCGCCCTTTCGGTGGCCAGCACCGTCGTGCTCCTGCGCGCCCTGCAGGAACGCCGCCTCGTGGAGACGGAGCGCGGCCATATCGCCGTCGGCTGGCTGATCGTCGAGGACCTCGCCATGGTCCTGACCCTGGTGCTCCTTCCGGCTTTTGCGAAGGCGACCGCGGGTGCCTCCGCCGACATGGAATCCATCCTGGTCTCGATCGGCCTCACCTTCGGCAAGGTCGTGGCCTTCTTGGCCGTCATGCTGATCGTGGGCCGACGGGTGATACCCTGGATCCTGCATTATGTGGCCCATACCGGCTCCCGTGAGCTGTTCCGCCTGTCGGTTCTCGCCATCGCCCTCGGAACGGCCTTCGGCGCAGCGGAGCTGTTCGGCGTATCCTTCGCCCTCGGCGCCTTCTTCGCCGGCATGGTCCTGAGCGAGTCGGAGCTCAGCCATCGGGCCGCATCGGAGACTCTGCCGCTTCGGGACGCCTTTGCGGTGCTGTTCTTCGTATCGGTCGGCATGCTGTTCGACCCGATGATCCTGATCAACGATTTCGGACCGGTACTGGCCACGGTCCTGATCATCGTCGTCGGCAAGTCGCTCGCGGCCTATGGAATCGTTCGCCTGTTCCGCCACCCGGACACCACCGCGCTCACCATCGCGGCGAGCCTTGCCCAGATCGGCGAGTTCTCGTTCATCCTCGCCGGTCTCGGCGTGGGTCTCCAGCTGCTGCCCCAGGAGGGCCGCGACCTGATCCTGGCAGGTGCCATTCTCTCGATCATGCTGAACCCGTTCCTGTTCACTCTGCTGGATCGCTGGTTCATCAAGCGGGAGACGGCCAAGACCGAGAAGGCGGAGAGGGCCGCCGCCGAAGCCGAGGCTGCGGAAGCAGCGGCCGCGGCAGAGCTCCCTCCGGTCGCCCGGGAGCCCCTGCCTCGAACCTCTCTGACGGACCACGTGGTCCTTGTCGGCCATGGCCGGGTCGGCAAGTTCATCAGCCGGAAACTCGGCGCCGCCGGAACGCCGTTCCTGATCATCGAAACGAACAAGACCCAGCTCGCCGATCTGGCGCAGGACGGCGTCGAGACCATCATCGGCAATGCTGCAGACCCGGAAATCGCCGCGGCGGCCAATATCGGTGAGGCCCGCTGCCTTTTGGTCGCCATTCCGGATGCCTTCGAGAGCGGCCAGGTTGTCGAGCAGGCCCGCAGGATTAACCCGGACCTGCCGATCGTCGTGCGCGTCCACTCCTCCGCCCAGGAGGATCACGTCATGAAATACGGCGCGACACGCGTGGTCATGGGCGAGCAGGAGATCGCCCGCGCCATGATCTCGGCGGTTCCCGACACTCCGCGAGAGCCGATCCTCTCATCTGTTCAGGAGGCAGATGAGACCCTTGAAGGAGCTTCTG
>DASRWK010000095.1:0-4542 GCA_035776715.1 Microvirga sp. | reverse complement strand
GGCCGATTCCTCAGTCTCAACGATCTCTTCCGGCTGCTCGATCCAGCCCGCCTTCACGCGGGCGGCCATGATCATGTTCTCCGCATCCGCGCGGGACACGTCGAAGCCGTCCAGCGCCCCCTTGTAGCGGGTGGCCTCGGGGCCGCGGCCTTCCGTCCAGCCGACGAGATCGTCGGTGGCGCAGCCGGCCAGATCCTCGACATTCTTGATGTCGTTCTCGCCGAAGGCCACCAGCATGGCGGTGGTGACGCCGTCGATGTCCTTCAGCTCGTCGGAGACGCCCAGCTCCCTGCGGCGATCCTCGTTCTCCGCCTCGATGCGGGCGATGTAATCGCGGGCGCGGTTCTGGATCTCGGCGGCGGTGTCCTCGTCGAAGCCCTCGATGGAGGCGACTTCGGCGGGATCCACATAGGCGATTTCCTCCACCGAGCGGAAGCCTTCGGAGGCGAGCAGCTGGCCCACCACCTCGTCCACGTCGAGGGCGTTCATGAACAGGTCGGTGCGCTCGGCGAATTCCTTCTGGCGGCGCTCGGATTCCTCGGCCTCGGTGAGAATGTCGATGTCCCAGCCGGTGAGCTGCGAGGCCAGGCGCACGTTCTGGCCGCGGCGGCCGATGGCCAGCGAGAGCTGATCGTCGGGCACCACCACCTCGATGCGGTCGGCCTCCTCGTCGAGCACCACCTTCACCACTTCGGCGGGCTGAAGGGCGTTGACGATGAAGGTCGCCTGATCGGGGGACCACGGAATGATGTCGATCTTCTCGCCCTGGAGCTCGCCGACGACCGCCTGGACGCGGGAACCGCGCATGCCCACGCAGGCGCCGACCGGGTCGATGGACGAATCGCGGGAGGTCACGGCGATCTTGGCGCGGGAGCCCGGATCGCGGGCCACCGCCTGCACGGTAACGATGCCGTCATAGATCTCCGGCACTTCCGAGGCGAAGAGCTTCGCCATGAACTGCGGATGCGTGCGGGACAGGAAGATCTGCGGACCGCGCGTCTCGCGGCGCACGTCGAAGAGATAGGCGCGGATCCGGTCGCCCGGGCGGAACGTCTCGCGGGGGATCAGCTCGTCGCGGCGGATGATCGCCTCGCCACGGCCGAGATCGACGATCACGTTGCCGTATTCGACGCGCTTGACCGCGCCGTTCACGATCTCGCCGATGCGGTCCTTGTATTCCTGGTACTGGCGGTCGCGCTCGGCGTCGCGCACCTTCTGCACGATCACCTGCTTGGCGGACTGGGCCGCGATGCGGCCGAAATCGAAGGGCGGCAGGGTATCGGCGATCACGTCGCCCACCTGGGCGGCCGGGTTGTGGCGGGCGCGGGCTTCCGAGAGGGTGATCTCGCGGGAATCGTTCTCCAGCGCCCCGTCCTCGACCACCAGGAGGTGGCGCGACAGGCGCAGCTCGCCGGTCTTGGGATTGATCTCGGCGTGAATGTCGGTCTCCGCGCCGTAGCGCGAGCGGGCGGCTTTCGCGATGGCGTCCGCCATGGCGTCAAGCACGATCTGCTTGTCGATCACCTTCTCACGCGCGACCGCATCGGCGATCTGCAGAAGCTCAAGCCTGTTGGCGCTCACAGCCATCGAGGTCACTCCTTAATTCGGTTTCTTGTCGGACGGGCTGCGCGGTTCCGGCGCTTCCACCACATCCGTATCTTCATCCAGATCGTCCGTGGTCGGCGCGGTGCCCCGGCGCAGCGACTCGCGGATCAGGTCGTCCGTCAGGACGAGATGCGCTTCGCCCAGGTCTGTCAGGGGCAGGCGCGCGATGGGCTCCAGGCCCTCCTTCACGTCCGGAAGCTCGACCACGAGCCTCCCGTCCTCGATGCCCCGGAGGAAGCCCCGGAAACGCTTCCGGCCGTCCACCGGCACAGCCATCTCGATCTTCGCCTCGTGGCCGGTCCAGCGCTCGAAGTCGCTGGCGCGTACCAGGGGGCGGTCGATCCCCGGCGAGGAGATTTCGAGATAATAGGCACGATCGATGGGATCTTCGAGATCCAGAACCGGCGAAATCGCGCGGCTCACGGTCTCGCAATCGTCCACCGACATGGTGCCGTCCGGCCGCTCCGCCATGATCTGCACGGTGCAGCCATTGGTGCCGGTGACCTTCACCCGCACGAGGTTGAAGCCCAGATCCTCGATCACGGGCTCTACGATGGCGGCCACCCGGGCGGCAACGCCGTTCTCCGTAATCAGCCGCTTGTCGCGTTCGTTCGTCATGGCTCTCCGAAGCTCCGGTACCCAAGCAATAAAAAAGAGCGGACCCGGCGGGGCCCACTCTCGACCAGCAGCTTCACGCTGCAACCAGAGCTGACAACCGCAGATATACCGATTCATGCCCAAAAAAGCAAGGGTCTGCGAAAGGGGCCTCTGCCGCGGATCCCCCACCCAAAGTCAAGAGCATCACGTTCTCGCGGCTGCAATGAGGCTATGCTAGAGGAACCTGTTCCTCGGAGGGTCAACCGTGAAGATCTCCCGCGTGCTCCTTGTCCTCGTGCTGCTGCTGGCGGTGGCGGGAGCCTATTGGCGCGTCAGCCGGCCGCCGGAGGTCGCCACCGTCGCGCCCATGCGGGGCGATGCGGCGGAGATCGTCTATGCCACGGGGGTCGTGGAGCCGCGCACCTGGGCCAAGGTCACGCCGCTCCTGCGGGAGCGGATCGTCGAGTTGTGCAATTGCGAGGGCGAGGCCGTGGAGAAGGATACCGTGCTCGCCCGCCTCGACGACCGGCAGGCTCAGGCGAGCCTCTCCGAGCTGCGCGCCCGCCAGAGATTCGCCCGAACCGACTACGAGCGGGTCTCCGCCCTGCTCGAGCGGAGGGTCGCCAGCGAGCAGGCCCTCGACCGGGCGCGCAGCGAGCTGAGTCAGGTCGAAGCGCTCATCGCCGGCCAGGAGACCAAGCTCGAGACCTATGTCCTGCGGGCGCCCATGAGCGGCGTCGTCCTGCGCCAGGACGGCGAGGTGGGCGAAGTCGCTGAACCGGGCACGGTCCTGTTCTGGGTCGGCGAGCCGCGGCCCCTGCTGGTGGACGCGGACGTGAACGAGGAGGACATCCCGCGCGTGGCCGTGGGCCAGCGCGCCGTTCTCAAGGCCGATGCCTTTCCCGACCGCATCCTGGAGGCGAAGGTCGATTCCATCACGCCGAAGGGGGACCCGGTGGCCAAGACGTATCGGGTCCGCCTGGCCTTGCCGGAGGACACGCCACTCCTCATCGGCATGACCGTGGAGGTGAACGTGATCGTCCAGGTCTCATCCGGCGCGCTTCTCGTGCCGACGAACGCCCTGCGCGGCGGCGCTCTCTTCACGGTGGAGAACGGGGTCGCCCGCCGGCGGGACGTGACGGTCGGGATTCGCGGAGCGAGCAATACCCAGATCCTCTCCGGGCTCGACGAGGCCGGGCGCGTGATCGTGCCGTTTCCGGAGGAACTCGCCGACGGAGCGAAGGTGAAGGAAAGGGGAGGCTGAAGCCATGCGCCTCATCCTGGAGCTGGCCCTCATCCATATCGCCGGGCGTGGCCGCCAGACCATGGTGGCCATTCTCGGCGTGGCGCTGGGCGTGGGCTTCTCCATCGCCATGGCCGCCCTCATGCAGGGCACGGAGAAGGACTTCATCGCGCAGCTCGTCGACACCATGCCCCATGTACAGATCTCGGACGAGCGCCGCACGCCCCGCCGCCAGCCGGCGGAGGATCTGTTCTCCGCCGTGCAGTTCGACGGCCTGAGGCCGAAGGAGGACCGGCGCGGCATCCTCAATCCCGCCGCCGCGGTCGCAGCCCTGCAATCCTGGGTGCCGGGACGCATGGCGCAGAGCCTGCGCACCCAGGGCGTGGTGCGCTATGCCGGACGTGATGTCGGCGTCTCCATCATCGGCATCGAGCCGGAGACCGAGGCGACCGTTTCTTCGGTGGCCGGCGATTTCGTGCAGGGAAGCTTCGCTTCGCTGCAGGCGGGGGGCAACAACATCGTCGTCGGCGACACCCTGGCACAGCGGCTCGGCGCATCCATGGGCACGACGATCCAGCTCGTCTCGCCCACGGGCCAGTCCCGCGGCTTCAAGATCGTCGGGCAATTCCACACGGGCAACAATGCGCGGGACGAGGGCGAGACCTATGTGCTTCTCAAGAACGCGCAGATCCTTTCCGAGCGTCCCAACGCCATCAACGACATCCGCCTGCGCCTCGACGATCCCGAGGCTGCGCCGCGCGTGGCCCGGCAGGTGGAAGCGGAGCTCGGCTACAAGGCCGTGCCCTGGCAGGAGGCGAACGAATCGCTGCTCGAGGCGCTCGTGGTGCGCAACGTGGTGATGTACACGGTCGTCGGCGCGATCCTGCTGGTCGCGGGCTTCGGGATCTACAACATCGTCTCCACCATCACCCACGAGAAGGCGCGCGACATCGCCATCCTGAAATCCCTCGGCTTCACTCAAGGCAACATGCGCCGCCTGTTCCTGCTCGAGGGCCTGGCGCTCGGCATGGCGGGTTCCATCGTCGGCTGGGGGATCGGCTTCCTGCTGTGCTTCGCGCTCTCGCAGGTGGAGTTCA
>DASRWK010000094.1:0-3355 GCA_035776715.1 Microvirga sp. | reverse complement strand
TCTCGCCATCGCCGCATGGGAATGGCCGAGCTATTTCGATCCGGCCCAGAAGATGAAGGGCATCCGCATCGACATGGCGGATTACCGCCGCCCCGATCCGGCGACCGCGCCGTCCACGGCGAAGGCGGCCGGTCTGTACATGATCTGCACCATCTCGAAGCACCAGGCGGAGCGGAAGGGCTATGCCGATGCACTCATGCTCGACTGGCAGGGTCGCGTCGCCGAGTGCACCGGCGCCAACGTGTTCTTCGTGAAGGACGGCGTGATCCATACCCCGATCGCCGATTGCTTCCTCGACGGCATCACGCGCCAGACCGTGATCGAGCTCGCCACGCGCCGTGGCCTCGAAGTGGCCGAGCGCCGGATCATGCCGGAGGAGCTTTCCGGCTTCCAGGAATGCTTCATCACAGGCACGGCGGCCGAAGTGACGCCTGTGTCGGAGGTCGGCCCCTACACCTACACGCCCGGCGGCATCACCAAGATGCTGATGGACGATTACACGGCAGAGGTGCAGCCCAAGGCCAAGGCCGCTTGAAGCCTGTCTATGCGACCCGTGATGCCCGGCCTCGTGCCGGGCATCCACGTATTTAAACCTTCCTGCCAAAGGACGTGACGAGACGTCGGCGGTCGGGACGAGCCCGGCCATGACCTCAGGGTGCTAACGGCGAGGTGCCTGTCAAAAATCCTCTGCATCGGGAATGCGGTTGAAGGCGATTTTGGCCCCCGCATAGCCGCCGGGAATGTCCACCAGAGGCCCCCAGTGCAGGAGCGTCTGCCCGTGGCGGGCATTGAGCCGGTCGGCGATGGCGGAGAGCGCCTCCATGCGGCGTTTGAGCTGCGCCTCCGCCGAATATCCGAACAGATCCTCCTCGATGTCCTGCAAGGGCACCAGGTCGTGCAGCGCCACATGGACGCTGCGGCTGCGGCGCATATCCCCGCGCTCGGCATGGAGGAAGAGGTGGCTCAAGGTGGCCAGGAGCGAAGGGTCGTCCCAGGTGGGAGCGAAGCGTTCCTCGCCATACCAGCCGGCGCTGTTCCTGTCGGTCAGCCAGAGCGCGAGGGCCCGGGCCGCGAAGCCGGCCCGGCGCATGCGGCGCGAGGCCTTCACCAGAAGCACGCGGGCGGCGGCATAGGCTCCGCCGAGATGCCGCCAATCGGAAGGGAGCACGCGCCCGTGGCCGAACACGCGCCGCCGGGTCTCGGGCCGCTCGACCGTGTAGCCGTGCAGCCCCATCCATACCCGCTCGCCCTCCACACTGCCCCAGAGGCGGCGCATGTCCTTCGGCTGGAGCCGCCAGAGGGCTGCCATGTCGGCGATCCCGGCGCGGGCGAGGCGGGCCGCATTGCCCTGCGCGATCCCGGGAATGTCGGTGAGCTCCAGCGACAGGAGGGGGCCGGGAAGATCCCCCGGATGAATGGAGGCGAGCCCGTCCGGCTTGTGCGTCTCGGCGGCGATCTTCGCCAGGAGATCGTTGGGGCCGAGCCCCACGGAGCAGGTGAGGGTGGAGCCGATCCTCGTTGCGATCGCATCCTTTACGCGCCGGCCGAGCGCCAGCCCCTCCGCCTGCTCGGAAGGCAGGAGCGCGCAGACCACCTCATCGATGGAGCAGACGGACTTCACCGGAACCACCGCGTCGATGACGTCGACGATGGTGCGGTGAAGCCGGACGTAACGCTCGTGCCGTGCGTTCACGAAAACGAAATCGGGGAATTGCCGCCGCACCTCACGCACCACGGCACCCCGCTTGATGCCGAGCGCCTTCGCCTCGCGGCTGACGGCGATCAGGCCCGTATGTTCGGATGCGACGGGAATAACCCCGATGGGCCTGCCGCGAAGATGGGGTTGCAGGTGTTGCTCGGCACTGGCGAAGAAGGAATCGAAATCCACATAGAGCCGCTCCAGGCCAGCCGGCTTGCGCATGATCGCCTACCCATCGTTGCAGGATGGAACGAAGTGAGAACACAGGCTCGGCCTGGAGTCGAGTGTCCAGCCTGTGGATAATGGGGACGAGTCGCCCGGGGTAGTCCGTCTTTCCGTTGCGGAACCAAGGCCCTGATTCAGATGTTCCCATTCTGGAACAAATGATGAACAATAGGAGTCTCGCATGGTATCGCGCAGCAAAGCCTCAGGCCACGGAGCCCAGGAGCGCCAGCGTGCTCCGGAGGCCGATAACCCGAAGGTCGGTCCGGATGCCGTGGGCAACCGGATCAAGGATCCCGAGGACTGGGTGACGGGCCACGAGCCGATGACCGGCGCCCAGGCCTCCTATCTCAAGACCCTGTCCGAGCAGGCCCACGATCCGGAAGCCTTCGACCCGCAGCTCGACAAGGCGGAGGCCTCCAAGCGCATCGATGCGCTTAAGCAGGACAAACGGGGGAGAAACCGTTAATCCTCTTTGGACCGATCCTGTCGATAAGGCATTGGAATCGGTGGTCCGGCCCTTTCGCAGGGGGCAGGGCATCACCACATTGGAAGCAGGAGCGTCGTGCTCCAAAGGGATGAAACGAAACGATGATGAAATTTGCTTCTCGCCGAAGCCGCGTCATGGTCGCTCTGGCCGCCGCCTTGATTCTGGCCGGCAGCGCCGCCGAGGCTCGCGTCGGCGGACGGGGCAGCTTCGGATCGCGCGGCGCACGCACCTATACTCCGCCGCCGGCCACCCGGACGGCACCCGATGCCGCTGCGCCCATCCAGCGCTCGCAAGTTCCGAACCAGGGTCAGAACCTCAACCGGCCCGGCGCTCCGGCTCCGAACGTGGCGCAGCCGCGCCGCTTCGGTTTCGGCACGGGCCTCATGGCCGGCCTCTTCGGCGCAGGCCTGCTCGGCATGCTCATGGGCAACGGCTTCTTCGGCGGGCTCGCGGGTCTCGCCTCCATCATGGGGCTCCTGCTCCAGATCGGCCTGCTCGTGCTGCTGGTCTCCTTCGCCATGAAGTGGTTCCGCCGGCGCCAGGAGCCGTCCTATGCGGGTCCGCAGGGGCATCATCGCACGATGACGGGCGGCAGCGTGCCTCCGGCAGGCGATCGTCCCGCTCCGGGCGGTCCCACGGCGGGCGGCCTGGGTGGTCTGGGTGGCCTAGGTGGCGGTGCGCTCGGCGGAGCCCTGGGTGGCTTGAACGCGTCTCGCCGCCGTACCGAGGTGCGCGACGAGGTCGGCATCGGCGAGCAGGATTATGCTGCCTTCGAGCGCTCGCTCGTCGAGTTGCAGGACGCCTATTCGCGTCAGGACATCGAGAAGCTCTGGAGCATGGCCACGCCTGAAATGGCGGGGTACATCCAGGAAGAGCTCAACGACAACAACGCGCGCGGTGTCGTGAACAAGGTCTCGGACGTGCGTCTGCTTCAGGGCGATCTG
>DASRWK010000093.1:0-2487 GCA_035776715.1 Microvirga sp. | reverse complement strand
ACCATCGATGCCGATGGTCAGAACATGGCTGAAGCCCAAGGCCTCGAACCGGGAGGTGTTGCTGATGTCGAAGCCGAGCGTCTCCATGCTGTAATCAAGACGGTCGCCCGGCCGCACGCCCAGGAAACCGGAGGTTCTGCTCGGCGTCACCACGCGCTTGTTGTCCTCCGTGGTGGTGTAATAGCCCTTCACGCTCAGGTCCAGCCAGGGGTTGTCCGGTCGATTGAAGCGATAGCCGAGTGTGTAGGTGTTGGCGGCGACGTCGTGGCTGAAACGGGTTCCGGCGCCGGTGTCGCCGTTATTGGTGAAGGTATAGTTCTGCAGCAGGGCGGAACCGCTCAAGATGTGTCCGTCCGCCGGGGAGACGTTGAACTTGAACAGGCCGGACAGCAACTCGGAATCGGAATCCTCGATCCTGTTGCCATTGCCGTCGCGATAGGTGTCAGTATTGCGGTAAACGAACTGGCCGAACACGTCCGCAGCCGTGCCGATGCGCGCACCGGCCATGCTGTTGGTGACAACCCCGGCCCCATTCGTCCCGAACCCGAGTTTCTGCACCGCTCCGTATCTCTCGTCGGGGGCCAGGATATCGTCGATGGTCCGCGTCCGGAATGAAACGACTCCGCCGATGGCACCCGATCCATAAACGGTGGAAACCGGCCCGCGCACCACGTCCACCTGACCGATCAGTTCGGGATCCAGATAGAAGGTGCCGTTCGCGCCGTGGCCGCTCACCTGATAATCCTGCCGGGCACCGTCGACCAGCACGTTCACGCGGCCGAAATCCTGCAGGCCCCGGATGTTGACCGCCTGTCCGGGATCGGTCCCCGTCTCCTGCACGGCAACGCCGGGCACGCCCTGAAGAACGTCGGAGACGCGGGAAGATTGGAGCAGATCGATCTGACGGCGCGTGACGACGCTCGATCCGGCCAGATCGTCGATCGCCCTGTCTTCGGTCTTGCCTGAGGTTACCGTAATGGTGTCGAGTTCCAGTACGGCTTCCGCGTTCGGTACGGGTTGCGCCACAGGAGCGCCTTGCGCCTGCGCCTTCGAGAGCGGAGCGCTCAGCAGAGGTGCCAGAACGAGCAGAGCAAAGGGTGATGTAGACGCGCGAAGTCCTTCGCGCAGGAAGGTAATCATCCTGACGGTCCCAGTCTTTCATGATGTTTTTCTTGATGACTGGCTGGCTCGCGTAGAAATCAAGTTCACGCTGGCTGGCTATCTCGAACCCTCCCGTCCAGAGGAGGGTTTACATCCGATAGCCAAATCAAGTAACTGCGTCAATACTGACTGCTCTGATGGTAGTTTTACATAGTTCTAAACTACGAATACCTAGTCAGGTTAGATTTACTCCAAACTGGAACAAGTAAAAACTGGAGACGATCGTGCGCAGCCCGCCGCAACCGCCAGATTCCAAGGCCGTCAGGCCCTCGTCCATGAAAGAGATCGAAGTCGCGAGCCTGATCGGAACGGCGCGCGAGGTGGTGCTGCTTCACCGGGGCGAACGCTACCGCCTGCGCGTCACTGCCAATGGCAAGCTGATCCTCACCAAATAGAAGGTTGTCCCTTGATGCTGTCTCGCCGCGCGCTGCTTCTTGCCCCACCGCTTTTCCTCTGGGCGTCCCGACTGCGGGCCCATTCGGCACGCCGCATCATCAGCGTCGGCGGGGCGGTGACGGAGATCCTCTACCGCCTCGGAAAGGCCGAGGAGATCGTGGGCGTGGATTCCACGAGCCTCTTTCCGGGCGAGGCCCTCAGGACGAAGGCCAATGTGGGCTATGTCCGTGCGCTCGGCGCGGAGGGCCTGCTCTCGCTCGCCCCGACCCTCGTCATCGCCTCGGAGGGGGCGGGCCCGCCCGATGCCCTGAAACTGATCGAGCAGGCTGGCGTCACGATCATCCGCGTCCCCGACGAGCCGAGCCCGGCCGGAATCGTGAGGCGGGTCGAGACCATCGCGCAGGCCGTCGGCGCGGCCGAGCAGGGCGCCGCTCTCGTGAAGGAGATCGAAGCCGGATTCGCGCAGCTCGCCGATGCCCGGGCGCGCGTGTCTCGGCCCGCGCGGGCCCTTTTCGTGCTGTCGCTCCAGAACGGGAGGCCGCTCGTCGGCGGACGGGGAACCACCGCCGATGCCATGCTCTCGCTCGCCGGCGCGACCAATGTGGCCTCGTCGCTCACGGGCTGGAAGCCCCTGTCGGATGAAGGCTTGATCGCAGCGGCGCCGGAAGCCGTCGTCATGATGGATCACGGCCCTGGAGGCGCAGCTTCTGATCCCTTCGCGCTTCCGGCCTTTGCCATGACCCCGGCCGCAAACGGCAAGCGGCTCGTCGTCATGGACTCGCTCTATCTCCTCGGTTTCGGTCCGCGCACGCCTGCGGCTGCACGCGATCTGATGACGGCGCTCCATCCCGATCAGGTGGGCGAGGCAAAACGATGACTTCCGTTGCTCTGTCTGCTCGTCGGATGCGACTTGAACCGTATCCCCAGAAA